>JBAXZA010000105.1:0-6510 GCA_041670545.1 Eubacteriales bacterium
AAGCGCACCGTTCCAAGGGAAAGCGGGAGAGTCTGAGAGGACGGAAAACCGTAGGGTTGTCCGTCCTTTCAGATTCGTACTCGTTTCGCAAACGAAAAAACATCGAAAAAGCCGCCCGCACAGGTTCGTCACTCGTTTCGCAAACGAAAAATCATCAAAAAAGCCGCCCGCACAGGTTCACCACTCGTTTCGCAAACGAAAAATCATCGAAAACCCGCCCGCGCAGCTTCGCAACTCGTTTCGCAAACGAAAAATGCTTAAGCCGACAGATGCCGCGGAACATCAATGTCACCGCCGAATGGCATTTTTTACATTTTGACGGTTGCCCGCGAATTAAAATCGTGCTATAATAAGCAAGCGGCATATGACCGCGCAAAACAAAAATGAACGGGAGAAAAAATATGAACGATAGAGAAATAGCCGAGCTTCGACGCCGCTTCACGACAGATAAATCGAATATAAGCCGGATCCGCGGCTGCTATGTCAACGAACAGCGCGAGATCGTGTCGCGTTTCGACCAGTCTCTCGGACTGATGCCGCCGGAGGAGAGCGAGGAGATACTCGCGATACTCAAAAAAACGCTTTCCGGCTCGCTTGGGCGCAACCTTGTCGATATCGTGTTTTCAAACAGCGCAGTCCTTGAAGGCGAACAGCACGCGCTGCTCTCGAATCTGCGCGCGTCGGCTCTCGGAGACGACGGCTATGTCGAAACCTTTTATGCTAAGGTGAAGGATTCGGTCACGCTCGATTCGAGCTATATGATACTTCTTGCCTGTGACAGCTACGACGTATATTCACGCTCTAAGGACGGAACGAAGGGCGAATCGTCGACCGTTTTTACATATATAATTTGTGCGGTATGCCCCGTGAAGCTGCCTAAGCCTACGCTCAGCTACTTTGTATATGAAAACCGTTTCCGCAACGTCGTCGCCGACTCGGTGATATCCGCGCCGGAGCTTGGTTTTATGTTCCCGGCGTTCGACGATCGTTCGGCGAATATATATAACGCCTTGATGTACACGAAAAGCGCGTCGGACGCGCACGAGGAATTTGTCGAAAGCATATTCGCCGCGCCAATGCCGATGCCCGCTGAAACACAAAAAGAAACCTTCCGCGCTCTGCTCTCCGAAAGCGTCGCCGACGACTGCGGCTACGATGTGGTGAGCGCTATACATGAGCAGCTCTGCGATATGATAGACGAACATAAGGCGAGCCGCGACAGCGAGCCGCTCGAGATAACGCGCGACGGCGTCGGCGAGCTTCTGCGCGCGACCGGAGTGCCGGACGAGCGGATAGCGGCGTTCACCGAAAGCTACGGAGAAAAATTCGGTGCGGCGACAGCTCTCTCGCCGAAAAATCTCGTCGAGCAGAAAAAATTCGAGGTGCGCACGCCCGACGTGGTTATAACCGTCGATCCGGAAAAAAGCGATCTCGTCGAAACGCGCGTTATCGACGGACTCAAATATATAATGGTGCGCGCCGATGCAGGAGTCGAGGTGAACGGTGTAACCATCGCAATTAAAAAAGAAGAGGAATGAATTATAAATTAGCGTTACGGCTTGTATTTATACGTTTTATATGATATAATGCCGCTGTAATGCAATAAATACGGCGTATGCCGAAAATAAGGAGTTATCATGACAGAATATAATCCTTTTGTAAAAGCTCTGCCGGTATGGGCGGAGGGAACAGAGCGCGAGATGAATATCACCTGCCGCTTTACCGCCGCCGTCGAAACGCGCCATGCCGCGCTCCGTATCGCCGCCTCGACGCTTTACCGCGCTTTCGTAAACGGAGTTCTCGCCGGTTACGGTCCCGCGAGAGGTCCGCACGGCTATTACCGTGTCGACGAGCTTGACATAACGCCGTATCTTACGCGCGAGGTCAATAATGTCGTCGTAGAGGTCGCGGGTTATAATTCAAACAGCTTCTATGTCGTCGACGTTCCGTCGTTCATACAGGCGGAGCTGACCGACGGCGGAGTGGTGCTCGCCTGCACGTCTGATGTTGCGTGTGAGCGCGGCGATACTCTGTTTACCGCTTCATATGTGACCGAGCGCCGCCGCAAGATCCAGCGTTTTTCGTTCCAGCGTCCGTTTATGGAGGCGTGGAGCATGACGCCCGATTATATGCGCAGTCTTGACCGCACAGTTTCGCCGGAATCCGCTCTCAAGCTCGTCCGCACCGAGAAAAAAACGCTGCTCGCCCGCCATGTTCCGTTCGCCACGCTCGCAGCTCTCGGCGCGACCGAGATAGTCGGAGATGGAAGCGTCGCCATATCGCCGGAAAATCTTCATCCGTGGGGCGACCGTTCGCTTGTCAACATCGGCGAGCAGCTCAAGGGCTTTAAAAAAGATGAGCTTGAGCTGTGCCTTACCGACGATGCCGGACATTACGCCTTCACCCTCGATTCGACCGCCAAAAAGCCGTACTGCGCGGTAAAGATCGCCGCAAACCGCTTTGTAAACGCACGTTTTAAGCAGAATTACACCGGCTTTGTTTCGTTCCACGCCGTATGCAGCGCGCCGGTAACGCTTATCCTGCTGTTCGACGAGCTGCTCACCGGCGGCGACGTCAACTTCTGGCGCATGGGAACGTGCAATATTCTGCGCTTTGATCTCGCGGCGGGCGAATATGATATCACCACGATGGAATGCTTCACCATGCAGTTCGTCAAAATGATGGCGTTGGGCGGCGAATGCGAGGTATCAAAGCTTCACCTCGTCGAATATGCCGCGCCCGATACGAATATGTGCAGCTATACCGGCGAGAATCCGACGCTCGGAAAAATATGGGATGCCGGAGTTCAGACCTACCGTCAGAACGCGGTCGATCTTTATACCGACTGCCCATGCCGTGAGCGCGCCGGATGGCTGTGCGACAGCTTCTTCACCTCGCGCACCGAATACGCACTCACCGGAAAGAGCACGGTCGAGCATAACTTCCTCGAGAATTTCGTTCTGCCCGACAGCTTTAAATGTCTGCCTAAGGGAATGTTCCCGATGTGCTATCCCTCCGATTTTTACAACGGCGAATACATACCCAACTGGGCGATGTGGCTCGTGATGGAGGTTCGCGAATATAAAGACCGCGGCGGCGACGCCGCCCTCATCGAAGCGTTCAAGCCGAAGATTTACGCGCTGTTCGATTTCCTCGACGGCTATCTCAATTCCGACGGACTGCTTGAAAAGCTTGACAGCTGGGTGTTTGTCGAATGGTCACGCGCAAACGATCTTGTGCAGGACGTCAATTATCCCTCGAATATGCTCTACGCGGCGGCGAAGCAGGCGGCGGGCGAGCTTTACGGCGACGCCGCGCTTATAAAAACTGCCGCCGCCATGCGCGATACCATAACCCGCCAGTCGTTTGACGGCAGCTTCTTCACCGACCATTCGGTGAGAGGTGAGGACGGAGAGCTGCATAACGACGGCGAGGCGACCGAAGTCTGCCAGTATTATGCGTTCACCTGCGGAGTCGCGTCGCCGGAGAAATATCCGGCGCTTTGGAAAACGCTGGTGGAGGATTTCGGACCGCACCGCCGCGAAAATAATAAATATCCGAAGATAGCGTTCGCCAACGCCTTCATCGGCAACTATTTAAGACTCGATCTGCTATATAAATACAGCTCCAAGCAGGAGGTCGTCGACAATATCGAGGGATATTTCAAGTCGATGGCGGAGAAAACCGGAACGCTCTGGGAGATGGATAACGAATGCGCCAGCCTCGACCACGGCTTTGCTTCGCACGTTATCGTATGGATTAAGGGAAATATGTAAGGTTTTACGCCGAACTCACGTTATATATAAAAAACAAAGGGGTATCCGCTCCTTTGTTTTTTGCGTTTCCGGAGTAAAAAAATGCTCCCCTCAATAAAAGTTAACAGCGCATTAATAAACAAAGACGATTAATGTGGTAAACTATGATGGAATAATAAGGTATTGCCGCTGTAATTTCAAGCCTGCCCTCGGCAAAGCGTATCTGCTGTCTGCCGAAAGCCTGCTGGCGAGCGGTTTCATAACGTCAAAAATATAATAATAAGGATATGTATATGCAGAAATATCTTGAAGCAGGAAAAATCGTCAATACTCACGGCGTCGCCGGTATGGTGCGGCTCGAGCCGTGGTGCGACAGCGCCGATGTCGCCGCGTCGCTCGAGGTCTTATACCGCAGAAGCGGAGCGGAATACATTCCGCTCAAGGTCGAGCGCTCGTCTGTGCATAAAAGCCTTGTGCTTGTAAAATTTGAGGGAATCGACGATTTCGACGCCGCGAACAAACTCAAAAATCTCATAGTCTACTGCGACCGCGACGATATACCGCGCGGCGAAGGCGATATTTTCATTGCCGATTTAATCGGCTTGAATGTCGTCGACGCTCACGACGGAACTGTATACGGCAAGATAGCCGACGTCATAAACCGCGGCGCGTCCGACATTTACGATATCGCGGCAGCCGGCGGTGAACACCGCTATCTGCCCGCCGTTGCGGAATTCGTCGACCGCATTGAGCTTGGTACGGCGGTATATGTGACACCAATAAAGGGAATATTCGACGAAGCCGTGTCAGACGGGACGAATTCCGCGTCGGATTCCGCGGAAGCGCTGGTCGGGGGCGATATTTCAGACGACTCCGTATCCCCTGATGGTGACGGCGAATGAAAATCGATATCCTCACCCTTTTTCCCGGGCTTGTCGACGGAATTTTTTCGGAGAGTATTATAGGACGCGCGCGGGAAAGCGGAATACTTGATATAAATGCGAGTCAGATACGCGATTTTTCGCACGATAAGCACCGCCGTGTCGACGATACCCCATGCGGCGGCGGTATGGGTATGCTCATGGCTGCGCCGCCCATCGTCGAATGCTGGGAGAACGCCGCGGGCGGCGATACCGATGTCAAAACGGTGATAATGAGTCCGCGCGGCAAGCTGCTCAATCATAAAAAAGCGGAGGAGCTGTCAAAATGCTCCCATCTTATCATAATCTGCGGTCACTATGAGGGCATTGACGCCCGCGTCGCCGAGATAACCGGCGCGGAGGAGCTTTCGATCGGCAACTATGTTCTGACAGGAGGCGAGCTTGCGGCGTGTGTGCTGTGCGACTGCGTCGGACGGCTTGTGGACGGAGTGCTCGCATCGCCGGAATGCTGGGAGAAGGAGAGCGTCGCGTGCGGGCTATGCGAATATCCGCAGTACACGCGTCCGCTCGAATACAGAGGACACTGCGTTCCAGATGTGCTGCTTGGCGGCAATCACGCCGATATCGAGCGCTGGCGGTATCAGAGTGCGCTTGAATATACAAGACGGCACCGACCCGATCTGTTATGAAAAACGCAGATACATCAGTCACGCCGAAGCGGCATCGTCCGGCGCTGACCGTCGCGGCGATGATGGCGGCGACGGTGCTTTCAAAGGTTCTCGGAATGCTGCGTTCGGTTTTCATGGCGTCGCGCTACGGAACCGGCGTCGAGGTGAGCGCCTTCAATATGGCGTCGGTAGTGCCGCTGACCTTTTTCGATATGCTGTTCGCGGCGGCTATCCTCGGCTGCTTTATACCGGTGTACAACAGCTTTCGCAAAAGCGGAGACGACGCGTCCGATGAAAAGCGCGCCGACGGCTTCGCCTGCATATTTTTAAATACCGTCATGCTCGCGTCGGGAATATTGGCGGCGGCGGGGATGATCTTCGCTCCGCAGATAATAGCGGCGCTCGGCTCGGGCGAATATATGGGCGATGAAACGCGTGCGCTTGCGGTACGGCTGCTGCGCATGATGTTTCCGATGATAATTTTCGTCGGCGGCGCGTACACCCTGGTGGGCGTCATGCAGAGCAAGGGACGCTATATGCTTCCGGCGATGATAAGCTCGGTTTCAAACGGCGCCGTCGTAATCTACCTCTGTTTTTTCGATGAACTGCTCGGCGATCGCGGAATATATGGGCTTGCGCTCACCTATGTGGCTGCGTGGATAATACAGTTTCTCACGTTGTTTATACCGCTTATTCGCTCGGGCTTCAAGTGGCGCGCCGCGCTTGATTTTAAAAATCCCGAGCTTATCCGGGCGTTAAAAAGCGCGCCGCCGGTCATGATAGGCTCATGGCTCGCGCCGGTGACGCTGCTTTCGGGGACATATTTCGCCTCGGCGGTCAATGTCGCGGGCAACGTTACGGTGCTAAGCAACGCTTATTACATTTATACGACGGTAACCGGAATTCTGACGTACAGCATATGCAATTATGTATTTCCCAAGCTGTCGCGCCTGTCTGCCGGCGGCGACGGCGAGAGCTTTGCACGAACGGTGCGCGGCGGACTGACGGCATCGCTCGCCATCGTGCTGCCATTCACGGCGCTGCTCGCGCTGCTCTCCGGAGAGGGCGTCTGCATACTCTATCTTCGCGGAGCTTTCACAGCTGACGCTGCGAGGGCGACCGCGTCGGCGCTTGAGTGCCTTGCCTTCGCCATGCCGGCGTTCGCAATAGTCGAGGTGCTGTCGCGCGTGCTGTATTCAAAGGAGA
>JBAXZA010000106.1:0-6412 GCA_041670545.1 Eubacteriales bacterium
CGAAAGGGAGGATGCTCCACAATAACACGATGATTGGCCAGTTCGCCCGGCCGAATATCGCCAGCATGGCGCTGGTGCCCAGAACCACTACGATGAATCCCCAGGCGTAGAACGAATGGAGCAGACTCATAGCGCCCGATTTACTGTCGGTGGGGCAGGCTTCGACGATCGGGCTTATCAGTACCTCGGTAAGCCCGCCGCCGATCGCGTAGAGGAATATCGAGATGAGCAGTCCGACATACGGATCGGGCAGCAGATATGGCAGTATGCCCATAGCGCAAAGTCCCGCCGCCGCGAACAGATGCGCCGCCACGATGCTCACCCGATAGCCTATCTTATCTACGAATTTAGCTGACAAAAGGTCGATGCAGAGCTGAATTCCGAAATTGATGGTGACGAGCAGCGTAATTTTATCGAGCGATATTCCAAATGACGATGAAAAGGTCAGAAAGAGCAGCGGAGCAAAATTGTTTATTATCGCCTGCGTTATGTATCCGATATAGCTCGCGGCGATGGTGTGGTTATAATTTGTTCGTATGCTCATACAGTGTTCCTCCGGCAAATAAACTGCATACAGTGCCAGTCGGTATCGTACATACGGCACTCGCCGCAGATTTCAAAGCCGGCACTTTCATATAATTTTACGGCGCGGGGATTGCTTTTCGCGGCGAGCAGAATGACGCCGTCAGCGCCCATCGACGGCGCGGCTTCAATAATATGGTTTACGAGAGCGCGGGCGAGTCCGCGATGCTGAAATTCCGACGCGACTCCGACTCTGTAAAGTCCCACGGGATTTTTCATGCGTTTATCCCAACAGCCGATCGCGTTATGCTCCTCCTCGAACGCGGCGGACGCGCAGGCGGCGATTTTCCCGTCTATTCTAATGATAAACTGTTTTCCGGCGGCGGTATCGCATTCGATATTTTCGCGCGCGGGATAATATTCGTCCCACGCGCAGCCATCGGTTCCGATAAGCGAACGGCAGAGCGAGAGTATCCCGCCGCAGTCGTCCGCCGACGCCGTTTGGACAGTGTAATTGATATTTTTATCCATATAAACCTCCGTTTACGCAAACTAACGGTTATTATATCACGCAATATTAAAAATGTCAAACAAAACGATTTTACAGCCATTCCGTCAAAAAAACAACGTCACTTGGACGTTGTTTTATAAAATATTATATGGCAAACGCAAAAATAAGCAAATGTCAGTTTAATGTTCTCGCCAATCTGTACTCTAAAGCTTTGACCTTTTTCGGGAGACCGCGTATCCCCGTCATCACGGTTTATTCGAGTTCGAAAGCGCCGGTGTAGAGCTGGTAATATTTGCCGTGCTCGGAGATGAGCTTTTCATGGCTGCCGCGTTCGATGATATGTCCCATATCGAGCACCATTATAACATCGGAATTACGAACGGTGGAAAGACGATGAGCGATAACGAACACGGTTCTGCCCTGCATGAGCGCGTCCATGCCCTTTGAAACGATAGCTTCGGTGCGGGTATCGATAGACGAGGTAGCCTCGTCGAGTATCATGACCGGAGGATCGGCGACAGCGGCGCGGGCGATGGAAATAAGCTGACGCTGTCCCTGCGATAATCCGGAGCCGTCGCCCTCGAGCACGGTTTCATAGCCGTGAGGGAGCATACGGATGAAGCCGTCGGCGTTGGCGCGAACTGCCGCCGCGACACATTCCTCGTCGGTGGCAGTGAGGTTGCCGTAGCGGATATTATCCATGACAGTGCCGGTGAACAGATTGACGTCCTGAAGCACGACGCCGAGCGAGCGGCGCAGATCGGATTTGCGGATTTTGTTGATATTTATGCCGTCATAACGAATTTTGCCGTCGGCGATATCGTAAAAGCGGTTGATAAGGTTTGTGATCGTCGTTTTGCCAGCGCCGGTAGCGCCGACGAATGCCACCTTCTGACCGGGTTCGGCGTAGATGGTGATATCGTGCAGCACCGTTTTTTCGGGCGAATAGCCGAAGTCGACATCGAACAGCCGCACGTCGCCGCGCAGCTCGGTATAGGTAACGGTGGAGTCCGCGCTGTGCGGATGCTTCCATGCCCAAAGACCGGTATGCTCGTGTGTTTCGGTGAGAACGCCGTTCTCATATTTTGCGTTGACGAGGGTGACATAGCCGCTGTCCTGCTCGCTCTCCTCGTCGAGGTGAGTAAATATGCGTTCCGCGCCTGCTATCGCCATTATAACCATGTTGAGCTGCTGCGAAACCTGACCTATCGGGCCGACGAAGCTGCGCGAGAGCTGCAAGAACGTCACGATTCCGCCGAGCGAAAGCACGGATATTCCGGTGAGCGAAATATTCGGCACGCCCTTGATAGCGAGCGCGCCGCCGATAACGGCGATGAGAACGTAGAGCAGATATCCCATATTCATCATTATCGGCATGAGAATGTTCGAAAATTTGTTCGCTTCGGTCGCATTGTGGCAGAGATCATCGTTGCGGCAGTCGAATTCCGCCTTAGCTTTATCCTCGTGGCAGAAAACCTTGACGACCTTCTGACCGTTGATCATTTCCTCGATGTAGCCGTTGAGCGAACCGAGCGATTTCTGCTGAGAAACGAAATAACGTCCGCTTTTGCCGGCAACTTTGCCGGTGACTGTGAGCATTATGAATACAAATACCAGAACGAACAGCGTCAGCCATACGCTCGTGATCAGCATTGATATAAGCACCGCAGTGATGCTCATCACGCAGGATATGAGCTGCGGTATGCTCTGCGAAATCATCTGACGCAGGGTATCTGTATCGTTGGTGTAATAGCTCATGACGTCGCCGTGAGTGTGCGTGTCGAAATATTTGATCGGCAGCGTCTGCATATGGCTGAACATATCGTCGCGGATAGTTTTGAGCACGCCCTGCGATATCGTTACCATAATGCGGTTGTATATAAACGTCGCCAGCACTCCGAGCAGGTACACTCCGCCAATTATGCAAACCGCGGTGATAAGTCCGGTGTATACCGGATTCTGTTCAGACATCAGCGGAGTGATATAATCGTCGATCAGCACACCTAAAAACAGCGCTGATGAGGCGGAAGCGGCGGCTGAAATGATGATGCAGACAATGACAGCCGCAAAACGCGCCTTGTATTTAAAAATGTAGGACATCAGACGGCGCACGGTTTTGGGATTGACCGAGAAGACATTGCCGCGCCCGCGTGCCTGATTGTTAATTCCGCCCTTAGTCATCGGTGTTCGCTCCTTTCATCTGAGAGGTGTAGACCTCGCGGTAAATATCGCTTGATTTGATAAGCTCGTCATGTGTTCCGGCGGCGCTTACTCTGCCGTTGTCCATGACGATTATAAGATCGGCGTCTGAAACCGAGGAAATACGCTGTGCGATGATGATTTTCGTCGTATCGGGTATCTCGGTGAAGAATGCCTGACGGATAAGCGCGTCGGTGCGGGTGTCGACCGCGCTCGTCGAGTCGTCGAGGATAAGTATTTTCGGCTTTTTGAGAAGGGCGCGGGCGATGCAGAGCCGCTGCTTCTGACCGCCGGAAACGTTCGTGCCGCCCTGCTCGATGTAGGTGTCGTATTTATCTGGGAAGGTCTGGACAAAGCTGTCAGCCTGTGCAAGACGGCAGACGCGCTCTATTTCTTCGTCCGAAGCGTTCTCATTGCCCCAGCGCAGATTATCCTTTATCGTGCCGGAGAAAAGCTCGTTCTTCTGAAGCACCATCGCGACGGCGCCGCGCAGCGCTTCGATATCATAGCCGCGCACATCGACGCCGCCGATACTGACGCTGCCCGATACAACGTCGTAAAGGCGGGGAATGAGCGAAACCAAACTTGATTTTGACGAACCGGTGCCGCCGATGATTCCGACAGTCTGACCGGAGCGGATATTAAGGCAGATGTCGTCAAGCACCGGCTTGTCGGACGATTTCGAGTAGGAAAATCCGACGTGATCGAACACGACCGAGCCGTCCTTTACCTCGGAGACGGCGTTTGCCGGCGAGATGATGTCGCTCTTTTCGCAGATTATCTCGTCGATACGCTCCATCGAAGCGCGGGAGATGACGATCATGACGAACACCATTGAGAGCATCATAAGGCTCATGAGTATCTGCATGACATAGGTGATCATGCTGGTGAGCTGCCCGGCGCTCATTGTTGTGCCGCCGGACGAGATTATAATCCGCGCGCCGAACCATGAGATGGCGAGCATCGCGCCGTACATACAGAACTGCATGAGCGGCATATTGTAGGCGACCGTTTTTTCGGCTTTAGAGAAGTCGGTATAGATATCGCCCGATATTTTATCGAATTTGCCGATCTCATGCTCCTCGCGAACAAAGGATTTTACGACGCGGATTCCGCGCAGATTCTCCTGAACGACGCTGTTGAGCCGGTCATAGGTCTTGAAAACGCGCTCGAATATCGGATGAGCCTTGCGGATGATAATGTAAAGTCCGACTCCGAGTATCGGAATGCAGCAGAGGAATATAAGCGAGAGCTGAGCGTTCACGCGGAACGCCATTACGAGCGAGAGAATGAGCATGGCAGGTGCGCGGCAGGCCATGCGGATAGACATCTGATAAGCGCCCTGCACGTTTGTGACGTCGGTGGTAAGACGCGTTACAATCGACGCGGTGGAGAATTTATCGATATTGGAGAAAGAAAAATTCTGTATGTTGCAGTACATATCGTGCCGCAGGTTGCGCGCGAAGCCGGATGAGGCGACGGCGGCGTATTTTCCGGCGACAGCGCCGAAAAACAGGGACACAAATGAGGATATAAGCAGCGCCAGTCCCATTTTTACTATGTAGTTCATGTTTCCGGCGGTGATGCCGCTGTCGATAAGGTCTGCCATGAGGTAGGGAATAACAACCTCCATGACGGCCTCAAGCGTGACGAAAAGCGGAGTAAGAAGCGATGGCAGCTTGAATTCCCGAACGCTTCGGAGAAGTCGTTTAATCATATGAAACCTCCTGATGTGAAAAAATTATATGTTTTTAAAGGGTAAACGCTGATGTTTATTCCGGTTTTTCCTCTGAGATGTTCGCACGTATCTTATCGAGTACGCGCCGGAAAATTACAAGCTCCTCATCGGTGATGCCGCGCGCCAGATCGGCTTCGATGCGCGCGATATCTTCCTCGATATGCTTGTGAAGCTCGACCGCCTTGCCGGTCAGCACGATTTTTTTGAGCCGCGCGTCACGCGGGACGCTTTCGCGCACAATATAGCCGCTCTGCTCCATTTTGCCGAGCATTGCTGAAACGGTCGGACGGCGTATCCGGAACGCTTCCTCAAGGTCGCGCTGGAAAATATCTCCGCCGCGCCGTTCGTACAGATAGCCGATTATCCAGCCCTGCACCTGTGTGGTGTTGTCGGACGGAGGGCGCGAGAAATTCCGGTCGACGTATCTTTTGATGAGATTCGAGATGCTTTTTATTTCAAATCCGATGCCCTTGCAGCCCGGATCGCAGGGAAGAATCTTGTCTTGGGTCATACCATCGCTCCTTTGCAGCAGCAGTACAGGTTATAAATATTACTGTTAGCCGCCTAACATTATGCACTTGTGTTATAGTATAACGCATAATTTTTCTATTGTCAATAGGCAATAAAATTGTACACACTTTTTGTAGGATTCAACAAAAAACGCGTCTTATACTGCACTAATGTTAGTGAGCTAACAGTCATATTTATAACAATAAATTTCATATTGCATGAGTTTGATGAATATTTAAAAGTAATAGAAGAACAAAAAAGTCCGATAAGGCTTTTGACCAGATCGGACGGAGCATATTAAGAATGATGAGTTTAGCGGAATGTTTTTCCAATGTTATCGATTTGATATTGCGCTTGTTTACGCGCGGGGACGTTTTCGCGCGGGTTTATGCTCGCGCGGCGGCGCTTTCGCGCAGGTTTTATGCTCGCGCGGTACGTTTTCGCGTTTGTTTACGCGGAAGAATCTGGAGGATGGGGGACGCGGCGGCGCCCCTCACCCTCCAGACCTCCCGTTCCCCGCTGAGACGCGCAAGACGCGTGCGGCACTCCCGCGTGTGAGCGCTCTCTGCAAAATGAAGTCTCGTTAATGCCGCTGTTTCTCTCCAAGCATGATGGGGTGCAGCCGCACCAGCGGAGATGTGAACACTGATGCGGTTGACAATGGCGGCAGCGTCGCGAAAAATCTTTTCGCGACTTTGCCGCCGTCGCTACCCGACCTCGGATAAACACATCGAGCAACGCGAGCCGAGCGCGGCATATTTTGCCGCCTGCGAAGAATATGCGGTCCGTGTGAACGTCCCCTCGTGCGCACTTCACACGCGGGAGCCGCGCCTCTTCAAGCGCATCGTTCCAAGGGAAAACGGGAGAGTCTGAGAGGACGGAAAACCGTAGGGTTGTCCGTCCTTTCAGGTTCGTCACTCGTTTCGCAAACG
>JBAXZA010000107.1:0-6402 GCA_041670545.1 Eubacteriales bacterium
CAAGATCACCGAGGTTCCTTATAAGACCGAGGACAAGAACGCTGACACCGCCGAAAGCAAGTAATTTCGCCAATATACGCGTTTTTTTGCGCACCGTTAATGTTTTCAACGCAAAGTATAACGTTATATTTAACAATACGGCTACAACATTGTAAAATTATACTGCTATAATTATACAGGGTACATGAAAACCATGTACCCTTTGGTATTATGACAGATATTTATAATCCGGACGCTAAAACGTCCGTCACCTTTTATATGAAAGGACATGATAAGCTATGGCATTAGTCCCAACAGTCATCGAATCGTCCAACCGCGGCGAGCGCGCGTACGATATATTCTCGCGTCTGCTCAAGGAGCGCATCGTATTTCTTGCCGACGAAGTTAACGACGTCACCGCGTCGCTCGTCGTCGCGCAGCTTCTGTTCCTCGAAGCCGAGGATCCCGACAAGGACATCAGCCTTTATATCAACAGCCCCGGCGGTTCTGTAACTGCCGGCATGGCTATATACGACACCATGAATTTCGTCAAGTGCGACGTTTCGACCATCTGCATCGGCATGGCGGCAAGCATGGGAGCCTTCCTGCTCTCCTCCGGCGCCAAGGGCAAGCGCATCGCGCTCCCCAACAGCGAGATCATGATCCATCAGCCGCTCGGCGGTATGCAGGGTCAGGCGACCGATATTAAAATCCACGCCGACCACATCATCCGCACAAAGGCTACCCTCAACCGCATTCTTGCCGCCAACACCGGACGTCCGCTCGAGGAGATCGAGCGCGACACCGAACGCGACAACTTCAAAACCGCGGCCGAGGCGCTCGAATACGGTCTTATCGACAAGGTCATCGACAAGCACTGACAAACACCGCTGCGCTTTTATGTAAGCGACGGCGCTGTGAAAAGACGATATTATGCACATGACATAAACCGACCGAAAGGAATAATCCTAATATGCCAACATCCAAAACGCCGCACGGCGGCGGTACGTTAAGACGCTGCTCATTCTGCGGCCGCGACGAGACGCAGGTAATGTTCCTCATTCCCTCTCCGACCGGCAACTGTATCTGCGACAGCTGCGTCGAAGCCTGCAATCAGCTTATCGAGGAGCATCTCCATCCCAAGAACGGCAAGAAAACCGACGCCTCCGACGGCGAGCTTTCACTCGAAACTCTGCCCAAGCCGCAAAAAATCAAGGTTACGCTCGACGAATACGTTATAGGTCAGGATAACGCTAAAAAGACGCTGTCCGTCGCGGTTTATAACCATTATAAACGCATACTTTCAAAGGAAAAGCGCAAGCAGGACGACGGTGTGGACATTCAGAAATCGAACGTTCTGCTGCTCGGTCCTACCGGCGTCGGCAAAACCTATCTCGCGCAGACGCTCGCCAAAACCCTGCGCGTTCCGTTCGCCATAGCGGACGCCACGACGCTCACCGAAGCGGGTTATGTCGGCGAGGACGTCGAAAACATTCTGCTGCGTCTGATACAAGCCGCCGATTTCAACATTGCCAAGGCGGAAAAAGGCATTATTTACATCGATGAGATAGATAAGATCGCTCGCCGCTCCGAGAACCGCAGCATCACGCGCGACGTATCGGGCGAGGGCGTTCAGCAGGCGCTGCTGAAAATCCTCGAGGGTACGGTTTCAAACGTTCCCCCTCAGGGCGGACGCAAGCATCCGAATCAGGATTTCATACAGATCAATACTGAAAATATCCTGTTCATCTGCGGCGGCGCGTTCGATACTCTCTCCGATATCATCGAAAACCGCAAGGGCAGCTCGACCATCGGGTTCTCCGGCGAGGTAATGTCCAAATCGGACAAGCTCTCTAAATCGATATACAAGGACGTAATACCGCATGATATCATCAAGTTCGGCATTATACCCGAGCTTGTCGGACGTCTGCCTGTTATCGTCGGGCTTGAAAATCTCGATACCGAAGCGCTTGTGCGCATACTGCGCGAGCCGAAAAATTCGCTCGTCAAGCAGTATGTCAAAATGCTCGGCATGGACAACGCCGAGCTTGAATTCGAGGACGACGCGCTTGAGCGCATTGCAGAGCTTTCAATCGAGCGCAATACCGGCGCACGCGGACTTCGTTCGATCCTCGAGGAGCTTATGCTCGACGTAATGTACGATATCCCCTCGCGTGACGATGTCGCCAAGGTGATCGTCACACGCGACGCGGTTGACCGTATTGCTCCTCCCAAAATTATAACAAAACAATCTGATAAAACTGCAAACTGATAAAAAGACGGCGCTCAAAAACCTTGAGCGCCGTCTTTTTTCATGTCCAGCGAAATCGTCCGTGGCGATATATATGCTGCCGGCGGTTTTATCCGACTATGCTGTGGTTTACGCTGTTATATTAGCCGACAATTACCATTTGTAGCCGTTATATTGTGTATAATGCTCATATATCATACGGTTCGTATGTTAACATTGTCGTTATGTTATGTGTAGCACATATTGACATTGTTTTTAATTTGAGGTATAATATTTGATGCGCCTAAAAAGTCAAAAATGATGTTTTTATGCGTATTGTGTTGATTCTGATAAATTTAAGGGGATATATGATGAAAAAGGTTACCTTACTCTTAGCGCTTGCACTGCTTCTCGCCTCCTTCACAGCCTGCGGCGGCACCGCCGGCAACGACAAAACCGACGATACCTCCAAAACCGGCGACAATACCACCGCCGCTGAGACTACCGTTGCGGAAACCACCGTTTATGACACCATCGGTGCGCATGATTTCGGCGGCGAAAGCTTTACCGTACTCGTACGCAACGACTACGAATATGAAATCGACAGCGACGAATCGACCGGCGAGCCTGTCAACGACGCTGTATATGGACGCAACAATGCCATTGAGGATCGCTACAACGTCTCGATCGATATCATCTCTCAGCCCGGCGACTGGGCGCACCGCGAACAGTTCATCTCCTATGTTACCTCCAACATTTTAGCCGGCGACAACAGCTACCAGCTTATTTCCGGTTACCTCAACTATATGCCGCCCACAGTGTCCGAGGGCTATTATCAGAACATACTCGACCTGCCTTATGTCAACGTTGAAAACCCATGGTGGACACAGGGCTTTACTGACAATATGACCATAGGCGGTCAGCTCTATTTCGCAATGGGCGATTTACAGCTTTCTATGCTTCGCAACGCCTACTGCGGCTTCTTTGACAAGCCCCTGATGGAGCAGTATAACGGCGAGGGCGCGTCAGACAACTTCTACCAGACCGTTATAAACGGCGGCTGGACCTATGACGTCATGCTCCAGCTTGCAAGCAGTGTAACCGGCGACCTTGACGGCGACGGCAAATATACCGACGCCGATCTCTACGGCATCGCGATGAACTATATGCCAATCCGCGCGCTCACCACCGGCTTCCATTTCGATTACACCACCCGCGACACCGACGGTTATCCGCAGATTGCGCTCTTCTCGGAAAAATTTGTTGAAGCATATGAAAAGGTCTATGCTTCTATACATAACGACAACTATTTCTACACCGATTGGGGTCGCGATATGTTCGCCGTCGACCGTGTGCTGTTCTTCTACGACGTTCTCAGCTCTACCGACGCGCTCCGTTCGATGACCAGCGACTACGGCATTATTCCTATGCCTAAGTATGAGGAATCACAGGAGGGCTATCGTACTGAGGTCGTCGACAGCGCTTCCATCTCGCTTGTACCGATTACGGCGACAAATACAGAGCTTATCGGCGTCATGCTCGAAGCGCTCAACTATGAGAGCTATGCAGCGGTGACTCCCGCTTACTTCGATGTTACCCTTCAGTCCAAATATTCGCGCGACGACGGCACATCCCAGACTCTCGAGCTTATCCGCAACGGACTGTGGTTCGACTTCGGCTGGGTGTTCGGCGGTCAGCTCAACGGTATAATCGGCATCATGGACCGCACCGTGACCGCTAACGATTCTAACATCGCTTCCTTCTGGGCAAAGAACGAGGACGTCTACAAAACTAATCTCGAATCGCTCCTCGAATTCTATAAAAAGTAATTTTGCGGTTATAAACATACTTTTTTGCACCACGAAACCATAACGACATACAAATCGATTTGTTTTACCTTACACGGCTCCCCATATCGGGGAGCTTTTTTATTGCGCTTGAAATAGTCGGCGGGGCGTGGTATAATGGTAAGCGATATTTTAACAGAGAACTGAGGTGACGATATTGTACAAAATTTTCATCGTCGAGGACGACGATATAATCGCGTCGCAAATCGCGAAAAAATTAAAAGCATGGGGCTGCGATACCAAAACAGCGTGCGATTTTGCCAATATAACGGATGAAGCAGCGGAATACGCTCCGTCGCTCGTGCTGATGGACATTTCTCTGCCGTTTTATAACGGCTTTCATTGGTGCTCGGAGCTTCGCAAAACCTCGTCGGTTCCGATAATTTTCATATCCTCGGCGTCGGATAACCTCAACATTGTCATGGCAATGAATATGGGCGGCGATGATTTTATCGCGAAGCCGTTCGACCTTACCGTGCTGGTCGCCAAGGTTCAGGCTCTGCTGCGCCGTACATATGAGCTTAAGCCGCAGTCAAACGCGCTTGTCTGCCGCGGCGCAGTGCTGTCGCTTTCGGACAGCGTGCTTGATTTCGACGGCAAACATATAGAACTGACCAAAAACGAATACCGCATACTGCATACCTTACTGGAAAATAAGGGGCATATCGTCGCCCGCGACGCCATTATGCTGAAATTATGGGAAACCGACTCGTATGTCGACGACAACACACTTACCGTCAACGTCAACCGGCTTCGCCGCAAGCTCGACGCCGCGGGACTGTTCTCCCTCATCACGACGCGCAAGGGCGAGGGCTATGTCGTGGAGGAGGACGTGTAGACCGCGATGAAAGATTTCTTTTATTTAGCCGTAAAATATGCCGAGCGGCATATCAAAAGCATTCTGCTTTATTTCGTTTTTATAATTATGTTCGGCTTTGTGTTCCTGCTCGCACGTCTGCCGCTTGAAACGGTCGCCTACGCGGCTCTGCTCTGTTCCTTCGTGCTTCTCATATTCTGCGGCGTCGATTTTTATCAGTTTTGGCGGCGTCATTCGACTCTTATCGCGGCTCGCGGACGTATTTCGGTCGATTCCGACTGCCTTCCCGCGCCGTCCGGTCTTATCGAGGAGGATTACGCCGCGCTCATTCGTCAGCTCTGCGCCGAACGATGCGAATATATGGCGCGTCATGCCTCCGGCGACCGCGCGGCGCTCGATTTTTACACCTTATGGACACATCAGATCAAAACGCCGCTCACCGCCATGCGTCTGCTGCTTGACGGCAGCTCGCTCACCCCAGCCGAACGTTCGGATATCGGCGATGAGCTGTCGGCGATCGAGCGATATACCGATATGGTGCTCAATTATATTAAATTGGACGGCGCGGAAAAGGATCTGACCCTCTATTCGCTTAATATCGGAAACGTGGTGCGCGGTGCGGTACGCTCCTGCGCCAAGCTGTTCATACGCAAAAAAATATCGCTGTCAGTCGGCAAGATCGATATCAAGGTCATAAGCGACGAAAAATGGCTTTCGTTTGTAATATCTCAAATTCTGATAAATTCGCTTAAATATACCAAATCCGGCGGCAGAGTTGAAATATTTCTGACTGACAGCTCCGGCACGATATCGGCAAAGCCGTCCGAAATAGCAGAAATGCGCAGCATATCCGCAGATACGGAAATGGCGGTGCAAAATAACGTTCGCGCGGCACTTTGTATCCGTGACAGCGGAATTGGCATCGCGCCGGAGGATCTGCCGCTTGTATTCGAGAAGGGCTATACCGGACTTTCCGGACGCGCGGAGAAAAAATCCACCGGAATCGGACTTTATCTCTGCCGGCGCGTCTGCACCATGCTCGGTCATGATATCAATATATATTCAGAGGTGGGACGCGGCACCGCCGTGACGATCGGTCTTTGGCGGCGCGACATCGGCGCAGAATAACCTCATTGTGACATAAATGTAAGACTGTGCGCGTTTTTTGTAAGGTGAAATTATGGAAAACGCGCCTTTTTTGCTGTATAATTATATACAGCTTTTGAATAAATAAACGGAGACAGTCCGTCTGCATGAAAGGTCAGAATTTATGTCAATATTGGAAGTTACCGCACTTAAAAAAATATATACCACAAGGCTTGGCGGCGCGAAAGTGCAGGCGCTCTCAAACGTCAGCTTTACGGTCGAGCCGGGCGAATTTATCGCTATAATGGGCGAAAGCGGTTCGGGCAAAACTACGCTGCTCAACATTTTAGCCGCGCTCGACCGTCCGACATCCGGCGATGTTATGCTCGACGGACGCAGCCTTATGTCGATACGCGAGGGCGAAATGGCGGCGTTTCGGCGCG
>JBAXZA010000108.1:0-6389 GCA_041670545.1 Eubacteriales bacterium
CATAAAATAAGAGTCGCGGCAGAGCCATTCGTGCCAGTCACGGCGCGCCCAGAATACCTGCGTGCTGTTTTCCGAGCCGTCGCCCATGCCATCTGAGTTGTTGTAGGTCAGATATTTCGGCTCGCAGTAGGATACGTTGCCCATCGTCAGATCGCAGTCCCACGGCGGTCCGGCATAAAGCTTTCCGTCCTTGACAAAATAACGCGTTGAGTATTCGGCGAAGTCGACATCCTTGATCATTTCCTCAAATATATAAAAATTCACAAACGATTCGAGATCAAAATATTGCTCGTACTGCGTATGATCGAGCGTAAAGAGTGCGCTTTCGGCGCTGTCAAGCAGGTTTTTATAGTCCGTGAGCTGCTCCTCGGTCGTTCCTGACGGCTCGTTTATCTCGAAACGCAGTCCCGAGCCTGTCGTCAGATAGCGAACCCCGCCCTCCTCCCGGACGTTGTTCTTTTCGATGATGAAATCGCCGTCCTCACTTGAGATATCGACGCGTCCGCGCCCCTCGCTTACAGGCTCGATAAGGACGTAAACTCCCATATAAACGCCGTTGAGCCATACGTCGGCAAAGGAGGTCTGCGAGCTGTACGGCAGACCGAGCGCGGCGGCATAATCGAAGCAAAGCTTAATGCGCATGAGCGTTTTGTCGAAGGGATTGGCGAGCAGAGTCCATTTTTTGCCGTAATCCATACCGAGCAGAGAGGTGCGTTCGTCAAATTTCAGAGTATAGGATTTTTTATCGACCGACGAGGATGAATTGCCGCGCAGCTTTATTAGTGCGTCGGCTGTGGAGAAATATTCGCTTGTTCCGACCGTGTCGTTCACGATGCTGCCGTCGCCAGTGATGGCTATTTTTGCGGATGTATATTCCCAGCCCACATCTCCCGTCGTGATGAATATCTGCGGAACATCGGAATATCTGACCGAAAGCGCGTCGATGGCGGTCAGTGTGCGGACGTAATAGGCTCTGATATCGTCGAGCGATAATTTTTCGTATTTGCCGGATATCTCACGCTGAATGAGGTTGAAATCCTCCTGCGAATCGTAATCGTAGACTGAACGATAGCCGCGCGGAACGCTTTCGATGAGCGAACGGAGCGCTTCGGCTCCCTCCTCCCGCGATTTAAAATCAGGGCAGGAATAACCGTTATTTTCGGTCGGAGCGGACGTTTCCGCGTTTTCGGTCATATTTTGCTGAGAAACATTTTTATCACCGCACGCCGACATTGAGCAGAGCAGCGCCAATAACAGCAGCATCGCCGCGAAAGTGTTTTTTTTCACCGATATTCCCCCGTAAAGCGGCTCTGCCGCCTGTATTATTCATCGTATACACAATTATATCAAAAAATACGCTTCAAATCAAGTATATGTTATTATGTAATGTTATGCCATAAGCAGATTTTTCGATATAATACAAACTTTTCAATATATCTTTATTCAATTTGACAGTTTGCAGCGCTTTTGGTTCGAACGAAAATGCGGAATATGCGGTATTGCCTTAAAAAGCAGCATATTCTCCATGCTCTCTGAATTCAGTCGGAGTCATTCCGGTTTCTCTTTTAAACAGCCTGTAAAAATATTCGTGACTTTGGTAACCGATAATATTCGCGATTTCGCTGCACGTCAGTTCGGAGTTTTTAAGCAGCTGCTCCGCGTAATTAAGACGCAGTATAATTATGAGCCTGCAAATGGTATGTCCGGTATTGCGTTTTACCATTTTATTTAAGTATTCGCCGCTGTAATTAAACTTTTGCGACAGCTCGCTGGTGGTGACGCTTGAGAAATTTTCATATATATAACGGGTTATCATATCGACTGTATTGTATTTATAGCAGCGGCGCTCGGAAATTTGCGAGTTTTCATTAAAATCTCTCATAAGACGGTATGCCAGCTCTGAAAATTCGCTGTCCAGCACTTTTTCAAAATATGTCTGCCGGTTTATCGCTTCCACCATCATATTGGTTATAATACTCCGTATTTTCGGATCATCTCCGGTTTTGATGGCCGCGTATTTCGGATAATCCGCTCCGTTTGAAATGCTTTCGGCGAACCGTCCAAGTATGGTGCTTGTATAATGCTGCAGCAGGCTGCAGAAATGTGTGCGCTCTACGATTATATAAAATGCTATACTGTCGTCGAACACTCCGTCAAAGTGAAAGGTATAGGGCGATATCACACATAAATCTCCCTGCTTCATTTCAATGGTTTCATCCTCGACAAAGTGCCGCAGACCGCCGTTATAAACATATATCAGCTCGACAAATTCATGCTGATGATAACGGACGACACAGTATCTGTCATGCTTACGGATGGTCAGTTTCTGATCGCCGCCGAAATACCCCGCAAGCGTTACCAGACGATTGGAGGGATAGCCCGGACTGATGACACGTTCATTTAACAGCTGCTGATACTCACTCGCAAAAATCTGTTTATATCTTTTTTCGGCTTCGTTATATTCTTTGAGCTGTTCGTACAAATTTTCTGCTGTAACTTTGGCGGATACACACATTTTACCTCCCCCTTTTTGTAAATTATAGCACATATTAAATAAAAGTCAATCGCTGAGTACCAAATAAATCATTTACATTTACGAGTCCGGACGATAGAATATATATAAAAGGAGTTGAGCTGCTTTGCATAACAAAAATTACGCCTCAAGAATCGTGCTTTTGTGCCTTTGCGCCGCGTTGCTGCTGCCGGTTATTTCATCCTGCGCCGGCAACAGCGAAACGGGGGAAACCTCCTCCGTCCTCTCTTCCGAAGCTTTTGAAGCTGAAACTGCCAAAGAGAAAACCGCGCTTGAGAAGCTGCCTGACGCCGACTACGGTGGACTTGAATTCCGCGTTTCGGTAACAGACAAGTATTCATACGAAATTTTCGTCGATTCTGAAAACGGAGATGTGTGCAACGACGCAGTATACCGCCGAAATAAGGCCGTTGAGGAAAAATACAACGTTAAAATCACCGCGCTTGTTTCCGAGATGGCTCAAAGTGACAATCACAACATCCATTCCGATTTCATCAAGCAATCGGTTCTTTCCGGCGATGATGTGTTCGACCTGTCCGCTTCCTATGTATACCGTGCCGGCGGGCTGATATCCGAAAAAATGTTCCTTGGCTACGGCGATATTCCGAACATCGAGCTTTCAAATCCGTGGTGGATTCAAAAAGCGAACGAAGCGTTCAATGTTCACGGCGAGCAGTACATTGCGGTTAGCGATCTCTCGATTACTGCGGTTCAGTTGGCTTACGGAGTGCTGTTCAACAAAACAATTGCCGACAATTTCAATATTCCGGATCTATACGCCGTAGTGGACGATGGGGAATGGACGATCGAACGGATGATCGGCTTATCCAAGGACGTCTATTCGGATCTCAACGGAAACGGCGAACATGATGTCGAGGATCTTTACGGCTATATCGGATCAAACTCGACGGATATCGACCTTTATCCCTTTGCGTTCGGACTTTCCTATACTGCTACCTCTCAGAACGGGGACATCGAGCTGAGCGTAGATCATTCAAAAATGGCGACAGCGATCGAAAAAATTTACGAGCTGTATTGGGGCTCGGAGGGAACGCGCGTCGAGGGCTATTACTGGGATTACTACACAAGATTCCGCGACGGTCTTGCTCTGTTTATCCCCTGCTGTCTGGTGACGCTTTACAATCAGCTTCGCGATATGGACGCGGATTACGGCATCATTCCTCCGCCAAAATTCAATGAGGAGCAGCCTGAATATCTTACCAATTCACTTGACAATTACTCGGCGCTGGGTGTTCCTGTGACCGCCGTCAATCTTGAAATGATCGGAAGCGTGCTTGAGGCTCTGTCCGCAGAGAGCATGGAAAGCGTAGTTCCGGTATTTTACGAAACGGCGCTTCAGAACAAGTATTCGCGCGATGAAAATTCGCTTAGAATGCTGGATGTCATCATGGATGGCAGAACCTACGATTTCAGCATACTTTACGCCTACGAGCTTAACAGTCTCCCATATCTTGTAAGAACGCTTATAAACAAAAAAAGCGTCAACTGGGCGTCAAGCTATCAGAAAATCGAAGGCGCGCTTACAGAAAATCTCGCGACACTAAATAATTTATATAAGGAATTATCAGTAAAATGACAAAACAATCATTTATTACACCTGGTATGAAAAAAAGAATACCGGTTATGAAGATTTCCGGCGATTATGTAAACATATACAAGCCTGACGGAGATTTCACCGCGAACGATTTCAGTATACTAAACGACGGCGGCGTATGGCACATGGTCGGTATTACTCAGGAACGAGCCGAGGGTTTTATCGACGATTTCAATTACGCGGCGATACACGAGCAGGAGCATCAGCTATTCCACTGCATGGCGAACGGTCGGCTGTTTTCGGAGGTTTTCCGCGACGGTTCATTTACTGACGGTGAAAAGCTGCTTTATCCGAGCGAACGTCCAGACGAAATCCCAGAAATTCACGCGCCTCATCTGATGAAATACGGTGACGGCTACCGCATGATCTATGGTCCGAGAGATATACGCCGTGCCGACACACGAGATTTTAAAAGCTGGGACAGAAAAGTCATGTTCAGTGGCGAGCATACCTTGCGCGATCCGTTTTTGTTTTATGAAAACGGGTTATGGCGTCTGCTCGACACCGTTGAAAATCGTATTGTATTCCGCACCTCCGCAGATATGGAGAATTGGTCCGAGGCAAAAACGCTGTGTGAAAATCCATATGCGGGCGCTCCTGAATCGCCGTTTATGTTCAAGCGAAAAGGTTATTATTATCTTGCTTGGTCGATATATGACGGGCGCAACGGCTGTTATGACGAGCGCACCTTTGTATTCGCTTCTGAAACGCCCGACTGCTTTTGCGGCGAAGCTCCGATTACAATGCTCGAAGCTCATGCTCCGGAGTTTGTCAGCGATGAGAGCGGAGACTACATTCTAAGTGTCTTTTACCCCTACAACGGAATCAGTGCCGCAAAGCTCGAATGGATAACTGAATAATACGCGGCTTATTGAAAAAAGCCCGTTAAAAGCATTAAAGGCAATACCGTATAATTCACATTTATTAATAAAATGTGAATTATACGGTATTGCCTAAATTTCACAAATTGTGCGGAAGCCGCCCAATATATTTCACCGCGGAACGCTTTCATGAGCGAACGGAGCGCTTCTTCTTCCGCCTGCCGTGATTTGAAATCCGGGCAGGCATAACCGATATTTTAGCTGTATATACAATTATAACAAGCAACGCACTTAAAATCAAGTGTATATTATTATTTATAACGCACATAACGTAAATTCAGCGGTGCTGCGGTTACAAATATTTGTGCGACAAAATGCAAATGTGCGTGAAAAATTCATCGGAATAATCAAGACAAAAGCGGCGCCGTGTATTATAATATATATGTAAGCTTACAAAATCAGCCGTATATGGGGGAATGAGGATGAAGGAGACTGCGGTTATCTCCGAAGCACTATGTTATATTGAGGACAATATAACAGGAACGCTCACTCCGGATGATATTGCGCGCGCCGTGCATATTTCGCGTCCGTACCTTTCGTCGCTTTTTCGCCGCGCACTGCATTATTCGGTGGGGGAATATGTTGAAAAGCGGCGGCATTCGCTCGCCTGCCGCGATCTCGCCGAAACCGGTATGAGCGTGTGCGATATCGCGATGAAATATGGATATAATTCGCACGAGGTGTTCATCCGCGCGTTCCGCAAGCTGCGGGGCATGACTCCGACGCAGTATCGCCGCAGCGGTCATATGCCGGCGCTTTACCCCCGTCTTGCCGTCGCTTTAAACGATAAAAAAGGAGATTATGATATGAGAAAGATAGATGATTCGGAAATTTACGATGCTCTGCGCTCGCTTGGCGGCAGTTATGTCGTCTGCGGCGATGTCTGCGGACTTATGGCGATAAACGAAAAATACGGACGCGACGCGGGCGACCTTGTGCTCGCTGCAGCCGCCGAACGCATGGAACGCGAAGGCTCCTCGGCGCTTCGTATAACCGAAAAACCGCAGACTCCGGAAAAGGAATTCGGCTTCCGAATCGGGCGCGACGAATTCGTGCTTATCACCGGCAGCGGAGACCGGAGCGCCGCTGACGCCGCGATGGAGCGTATCGCCGCGAAAAACGGTGAAGCCATTTCAACTCCGGCGGGCGATATACCGCTGTCGCTGCATCTCGGCATAATGCGTCTGCCCGAAAAAACCCTCGATTACGCGGAAATGCTGATGGATTTCCGCCGCGCCGTCCGCGGAGAATGAGCAAATAGTGCAGATCAACATGAATATGTTGTAAATAACATTTATTCATTGCAATTAATCATTAAAATGTATTATATAAAATATAATGTTAAATTTATCATCATTCC
>JBAXZA010000109.1:0-6372 GCA_041670545.1 Eubacteriales bacterium
CTTTTTTGATTTTTTACACGTAATTGTAACGAATTTCAGCCGATTCATCTAAAAAAGCGGAAGCCGCTATCTTTCGATTGCTGCTTCCGCTTTTTTTGAGACTGTTTTTTAACAGCTCCTTTTGCTGCTTTTACGTTAATTTATAATTTTGCGCTTTATGAGCATACCGTATTCCAGCCCCATGAGTATCTCGGCGACCGTCCAACCGCTTTCGACGCAGCATGGACCCCAGCCGACGTCGTGCGGGACGCCGTAAAGCTCCCACGCGTCAAGATCGATCCCGCGCGCCCATGCACCGTCAATCGAGCTGTCATTGCTCTGTATCTGCGCGTTCATCATAAATACGGCGATATTGCGCCAAAGCTTCTCAAAATATTCGTCGCGCGTGACCTCCCACGCGAAAGCGAAGCCGAGGGGAAGCCAGTTGAGCGAATAGAGCAGATCCGCGACCGGATCGCCGTTGTCGGAAAGCAGAGAGCATTCGCCGTTCGCGTTGTGGCTGCACGCCGCTTTATAGCCGTCGTCGTATTCCGCATAGCCGCCGCTTATATGGCGGTAGCGCTCTAAATCAGCCGTGACGCGGAATAGCCACGCGAGGTGTTCATCCTCATGCGTTATGCCATAGAGCAGGGCGAGGGGAAGTATCAGACGGCAAAGCTCCTGCGTTTCACTGTGCTCGCGTACAGTGTCGGGATATACCGCCATCAGCGATGCAATGCCGCGTCGGGCGGTGTCCAAATAAACCTCGTTGCCGTCGGCTTCATATGCGAGCAGCAGCGCCGCGTGATAGTATGCGTTATAGTGCGCGCAGGGGAAATTCGATGGACGGCTTCCAAGCTCGGCTATCTTTTCGGCATCAAGGGCGGGGCAGTCGGTGCGGCTTTGACGCAGACCGTCCGTTCCGGTGGTCGAAACGAGGAAATCGAGCGCCGTTTCGATATCGCGCAGGCGGCTCTTATCACCTGTGAGGCTGATTTTTATGAGCGACGGAAGCATTGCGCGCGCGGCGTCGTCCTGATAGCATACGCCCCATGCCGCGCTCGTCCAGCGGAGCATACCGCGGAATATTCCGCTTTTCGCCATCATCTGACCGAAGCAGAAATCAGCGGTGTTTTCGTAAATTTTCATGCTCTCACCGCTGCCCGAAAGCAGAGAGCCGAGCATATAGACTCCACCTATCTCGCCGGTGCAGTCGGTGCGGACTCCGCTTTCCACCCTGTCCTGATGCCCGTCGGCATAAATATTGTGGCTGAGTCCCTCGCAGACGCCGCCCGCGCCGCCGTCGATGAGTATATCGGCGTTTTTAATCCATTCGACGCCGCGTCTGACGCTCTCTGAAAGCTCCGCGTCGAAGTTTTCGTCCGATACGGCGCGGTTATCTCCTGCGCCGCGAAGCGAACAATGGGGAAGCGGTGAAATTTCGCATTTCTCGCCGCAAAGCCATGACAGAATCATCTCGACTATGGCAGTCCAGCGGCGGAAAGGAACGAAGCGCGCCGCGATAAAACTGCACAGACGGAAGGAGCATATCATAGCGTTTTCGTCGTACATATAAAGTCCCCAGCTTGAGAGGGGAGCGGACATATCCGGCTTTTCGATATGCGAGAAAGCCGCGATTTTGCCGCCGTAATAAAGTATCGGGCGCGACTGCGGCGATGCGCAGTAGGGGGAGGTGAAATCATTTGTATGCTCGTCGAGAAGATCGCCGGGGACGAGAGCGCCGGTTGCCTCTCCGACATAGACAAGCCGCTCGTAAACGGTGTTGCGTGGCGGCGCGGAGTACATATTGGCGAAGCTTCCGCAGTATTCGACGAAAAAGCGCTTGCCGTGCGCGTGCAGCTCCTCGATCTTATTGCGGGTCTGTGCGCTTAATAAAAGCGGCTGTTTTTCCGTTCCGCCGAGGACGCAGAACGCGTCGAAGCCGTCAAGCTCGGCGGATGCCGCCTCGCGGTCGCAGAATATTGTAAGCTCGGCGAATTTTGCGAGCAGACTGGTGAAATCCGTCGCTGTCTGCCTGCTGTTTGAGGTTATAACTGCAATTTTCATAATATTTTACTGAATCGCGTCGAAGGCGTCGATCGTTTCCTGCATCTTTGCCGCCGCTTTATCGGCTATTTTGGCGTAGGATGAGGCGAATTCGTTCTTCTTCTGCGAAAACATATTGGTGATGAGCGAACCCGCGCCGCCCCAGTCGAATATAAATCCGAGGTCATAAACGCGTGTGGCGAAGATTATATCGAGCATATCGGCGCTCTCGTCGTCGCGGATATAGCGGGTTTTGAGCGCGTTGTCGTAATATGCCACGGTGAGTGTGTCGACCGATGAATATGCGAGTGCCTCGAGCAGCAGTCCGACGATTTCGGTGTCCTTGCAGTTATAGGGAACGCTTGTGGAGCTGACAAGACCGCTGCTGATAAGGTTGTTATAGCTTTCCTGATTCTCATCGTATTTAGGATAGGGAAGTATACCGAATTCGAACTGTGCGTCGCGCAGACCGTTTATATCGACAAGCGCGAAGGTGGTGAAAAGAATACGTCCGGCGTTGAAGGCTTCGCAGGCATAATCAAAGTCGGAATGCCCCGTGTGATTTGAAAGCACATTGGGATCAAGGCAGAGCGTCATGATTTTTTCGACAGCGGCGCTTGTGCGCTCGTTGTTCATGCAAAGCTCCAGCTCACCATCGGCGTTGTTCTGCGCGATACGGTTGCCTGCGGAGAAATAGAAGGATATCGGAGCGTTTCCGGCGCACGAAAGTCCCCACATATCATCGTTTGTGAGCTTGCCGTCGCCGTTGAGATCGGAGGTGACGCCGAGTGAAAGCTCGCTCAGAGTGTCGAGCGTCCATTTTCCGCTGTTTACAAGCTCATATGGATTGTCAAGGCTGTAATTTTTGATAATATCCTTGTTGAAGAACATTACCATGGTGCATTCGTTGTCGAGAATGCTTATATCTCCGGTGGTGATGAAGAGCTTGCCGTTGATAGTAAGGTTCTCGTTCGCGCGCTGATCCCACCAGCTGCGTTCAAGCTCAAGATACGGCACACTGTTGAGATCCATGAGCAGTCCCTGCTGAGCGAGGGTAAGCGTGCTGTTTATGTAAGACATTACGACGTCGTATTCGGTGTCGCCCGCCGTCAGCGATTTTTTCGCGGCATTGCTCGCGTTTTCAATGTTTGCCTGCTCGATCTTGAGGTTATATTTTTCCTCTATCGCCATGTTGCGGTTGTAAACGGTATCGTTGAAAAGCTCTCCGGTCTGTTCCGCCGCGTAAATTTCGCGGCTGGTGTACCATTCGTAGCCGTTGTGCTTTTCGGTAAGGAACATGACGGTTTTGCCGCCGAAATCCTTATCGGGAAGGTCTGGTCCCTGCTCGGCGGTCGTTTCGGATAAGGTATCCGCGGCGGTCGTCGAGGCGGTGGTCTGCTCCGATGGCTTTCCCTCTCCGCCGCAGGCGGCGAGTGCAGAGCAAAGCGATATAAGTGCGAGCGCAAATGCGAGTGATTTTTTAAACAAAATTGTTCCCCTCTTTTCATAGTGTCACAGCGGAGCTGCAATAGAAGCCGCACCGCTTATATTTTACAATACAAGGGGATTATATCATGGTGCGCCGAAGTTGTCAAGGCTGTCGCTATAAAAGCACTTTTTAAACGTCATATCGACAGCTTATTCCCTAATTTTACCGCCTTGAAACAGCTTTGTCATACCCGGACGAACAAGGAGGACGCGGCGGCATTTCTCTCCTCGGCTGTGGACTCCGACGCCGCGTGTTATGACCCGGCGTGCTCCTTGGCGCATTCGATGAGAGCGCGCAGGTTTTCGTATGGAACGTCCGCCTGTATCTCCTGCGAGGGCGAGGTGATAAAGCCCCCGCCGACGCTCATTTTCGCGATGGTATCGGCAGTTTCGGCGTATACCTCGTCAGGTGTGCCGAGAGGAAGCGTTCTCTGCGTACTGATGCCGCCCCAGAAGGTCAGCTTGTCGCCGTAAAGACGCTTCAGCTCGAAAATATCCATGCACTCGGGCTGAACGGGATTCAGAGCGTTCACTCCCATTTCGCAGAGATCGGGCAGTATTCGGCATATATTGCCGCAGGAATGGACAAAAACGTCCTTTGAATACGAATGTATCAGATTATATTCCTCAAGCTCGCCGTCCTTTATAAGCGAACGCCAGACGGCGGGCGACATAAGCATATCCTTCTGCGAGCCCCAGTCGCTGCCGAGCAGTACGCCGTCGATATTTTCGCAGAAAAGGAAATTTTCGAGCATTACAATGTTCTTGCGGATTATCATTTTGAGCAGCTTTTCGGCAAATTCCGGCTCTCCGGCGAGGTCGGCGAGGAAATTTTCGATGCCGCGCGCGAAATATGCCTTTTCAAAATGGCTTCCCCAGATGGTAACAAGCAGATAAACGTCATAATTTTCCTTGATATAGCGGCATTTTTCAAAAAATCCCTCGTAGCTGCCGTAGCCGATGGTTCTCGGCAGAGTCGACGGTGCGTCGGGTGTGTTATACGGCTCGTCGTAGGAATGCCATGACCACCACGGGCAGCCTATGTTGAGCATATGGTTGCCGATGGCGAGCGAATATGCCTCGGAGCGGTTCAGCCGTCCTTCTTTGTAATCGTTTTTGATCTTTTCCGACGCGTATTCGGAAATCAGACGTTCGGCGTACGCGTCCGCGCCGTCGGCGGCGAGATTTATCGCATAGGGAACGTGAGCCGAGCTTTTATGCGTTATCGCGGTCTTGACCGCTTCAAAATTTGTCATTTTAGTAGCACCTTTCACATTTGTTATTTCGAATCAGCGTTTGCCGAGCGTTCTGCAAAATTCGTCGTACCACAGACAGCTGTCGACCGGCGTGTTGGCGGGAATATGGTTTCCGACCGCCATGATGAAGCCGGGATATTTCTTTCCGATATCCATACAGCGCTTTACTTCGTTATAAATATCCTCACGCGTTCCGCCGAGCAGTATGCGGGTGTCGGCGTTTCCGATAAAGGAATGAGTTTTGCCGTATTTTTCGGCGATATAGCTCATATCGGTGAGCGGCTCGAGAACGAAGCAGTCGATGCCGCAGTCCGCGATATCGTCGATGAACTCGGTATAATTTCCGTCCGAGGTGAAAAGTATCTTCTTGCCAGCCTCATGCAGATGACGGAAGCAGCGCTTGTAGTTTGGGAATATGTATTTTCTGTACCATGCGGGATTTATAAACGCGCCCTCAGTCCATACGATGTCGTCGTGAACCATTATGTACGGCACGCTGCTTTTCGCCATTGCGATGAAAAAGCGCTCAATCCATTTGGCGTAGCGGTCGGTGAAATCGCCGAAGCGTTCAGCGTCCTCGCCGGCGCAGCTGAGCAGCATATCCCAGCCCAGCATATCGATAAGACCGGACATACAGGTGATATAGGTTCCGGTCATATGCAGCATATCGGGAATCCATGCCTTAGCCGAGCGGTAATGCTCCTCAAAGCGGCGGATAAGCTCGTCCTCCGGTATGACCGGCAGCTTTTCGCATGGGTCAAAGGCGAAAACCTCGTCGGTATCCTTAAAGCGGGTGAAAACGTCGTCATTTCGGTCCGAGCCGCCCTCCGCGTAAACGGCGTGACCCATTGAGGAGCGGTATTCGCCAAGAAAATCGGCGTTTACCATGATATTCCAGTTAAGGCACATATCCCATTCGCGGCAGAAGCGGCGAGTCAGCTCAAGGCGGTTCTGATCGGTCAATTTTTCACCGGTCACCCTCTCGATAAGCGCACTGTGGCCGAGCACCGAATATTCGGTGCGGTATACTCTGTCGGTAAATTGAAGCTCAAGAGCGGCGGCGGCTTTTTCAAACAGCATAATAAAACCCTCCGGCGTGCATATGTCAGCACACGCATTTTTTTGCATTATAGCATTAAAACGTCGGCTTGTCAACACGACAAAACGGCTTTCCTCAATATGTGAAAATCGACGTCAGACGTGACGCCGCAGGGCTTCGCGGAGGTTCTCTCCGCTGTGTCCGCGTAATATTGAGCATAAGATTACCAAAAATAACCGATAAATTACCAAAAGCGTGCTTGTATATCTGATTTTTGTATGATATCATTATTAAGGAACATCTGAATAATGTGTAATTCGTCGACGCCAATGTTGAAATACAAGGGCTAAACGCCCTTGATTTTAACGCGTCGGCGAATTAATCAGAGGTTCCTAAATAATAAAAAACGTGAATTACGCGGTATTGCCTTGAAAAAATCAATATGGAGTAATAATATGAACGCTGATAAAAATCCCAAACCGAACATACTGCTTATAATGTGTGATCAGCTGCGGCGCGACTGCCTGACCGACGAATATGTAAAAACGCCCAATCTCGACGCTC
>JBAXZA010000110.1:0-6291 GCA_041670545.1 Eubacteriales bacterium
CAACTTGCGCCGCCTAATCAGGGTCCCTACCCTGAATCGGCAGCTGGTTTTTAGGCTGATAATCCTCATATACGGCAACTATTATGTCGATATGAGCATTTTTATGCTTGAAATAATGTTATAATGTAAATAAAAACATATCAAATGTTAGATAGCTATATTTTGTTGAAGTATGAAAGGAATATTCTTGACAAAATAACAAAACTGATGTATAATGCGTATATAGATCGCAGCGGGCGAAGAATGTGTTCGCGCTGTCCGTGTGATGAACGGACGCCGGTTATGCGCCTCACAGCACCTCGTCTGCAAATATTATCAAACGTTTTAAGCAGCATACGCTCGGAACGCCCGGACACGCGTTTTTGCGTATCGAATCACGATGGAGGAATAATTATGAAAAACAACGCAATGCGAATTCTCGCCATGCTTATCGCGTCGATGCTCTGCGCGATGTCGCTCGCGTCCTGCGGCTCCGGCTCGGCTGACACGCCCGCCGCAACTACCGCCGGCGGAGCGAACGACGCTCAAACCACAGCGGCTGAAACAGAGATGAGCTATGATCCCGGTCTGCCCTCGAAGGACTATGGCGGAGCGTCCTTTACAATTCTGACAAAGGGTGTTTCATCCTTTAACGAGTGGGGCGAAACCTCGATCTACACCGAAAACGAGAACGGCGACGTCGTCAACGACGCTATCTTTCAGCGCAACCGCTCCGTTGAAGAAAAGTACAACATCAAAATAGCGCAGTATGAAAGCTCCAGCCCGCAGTCAGACACGCAGAAAAGCGTTTCGGCGGGAGACGGCGCGTATGACGTCGTTATGCCCTCGTTCGGCGAAGCCGGCACGCTCGCGGCAGGCGGTTATCTCTACGATATCAATGAAATTGCAAATATCAATCTCACGAAGCCATGGTGGGATCAGCGTTCGGTAGCTGATCTTTCGGTCGATAACCGGCTTTACTTCGTTTCAAGCGATATAAGCACTCTGAACAACGACGCCACATGGTGCACGATGTTTTCAAAGGATCTTGTCAATTCCTACGGCGTGAAAAGTCCCTATGAGCTTGTCGCTTCAAACGAATGGACATATGATAATTTTTATAGTATGTATAAGGGCGTTACCGGCGATCTCGACGGCGACGGTACCTATGGTCCATACGACCTTTTCCCGAACCTTACCCAGAATGAAAACTACAACGCGATGTATCTCGGCACCGGCGACCGCCTGATCTCCAAAGACGAAAACGATATACCTCAGATCGCCCTCGGTCAGGATGAGCGCTCGGTCAAGATAATCGAGAGTCTGAACACCATCATGAACGACAAACAGTTCTCGTTCAACTATCATACAAGCGCCTCCGACCTCGGCTATCATCTGTGGACGACTCAGATGTTTGAGGAAGGCAGAGGACTGTTCTGGATCACAAATCTTCAGATAGTCATACGTCTGCGCGACCTCGATTCCAACTTTGGTATCGTTCCGGTACCGAAATATTCGGCAGATCAGGAAAGCTATTCCAACGTCGTATGGACGGTCGGTTCGTATGTAGCCGTTCCAAAGACCACACTCGATATAGAACGCACCGGAATTATCCTCGAAGCTCTCGCCGCAAAGTCTATGGAGGTTCTGCGTCCGGCTTATTATGACAGCGCTTTGCAGGGCAAATATCTGCGCGACGAAGAATCGGTCGAGATGCTCGATATCGTGATCGGCGAACGCGTTTACGACCTCGGTCTTGCCTTTGATTTCGGCGAAATTTCCGGAATACTCCAGGCGGTAATGTCAAAAAACAGCACCGATATAGCTTCGACGATGGCTAAAAAGACCAGCGCTATACAGGCAGCTATCGATAAAACCATAACGAGCTTTCAGGAAAATTCTTAAATACAGCCATTAATCCGTTCAAATAAAAAAGCATCAGGATTCCATAATATGGATTCCTGATGCTTTTTGCTTTCAATTTGTCATAGTTTTCCACAGTCTGTGTGGAAATTACGAAAACAGTTTATTTTTAAATTATTCTAAATTATGATGAAACACAAAATTATCGTTTTGTATATAAGCTTTAACGGTCTGCGCCGCGCGAAAGAGATTTCAGCTCGCCCTCGCCCTCTACTATATAGGAATCATAGCCCTCGCCCTCAAGCCGCGCGAGCTGCTTGCCCAGCTTTTTCGCCGCTTCACACAGGCATACATCCCAGCCGTCCGTGCGGAGGGCGTCTGCGCGTTTGCAAGCCGAAATAAAATTATCCTCGGTGTACAAAACGGCGGCGCGGCGTCTGCGCGTCGGTATGACATAGCCGGAATCGAGCATTATCGATGCTATACGTTCAAAGCCGATGGAAAATCCGACGGCGGGAATGCTCTCGCCGAGAAATTTTCCGACAAGACCGTCGTAACGTCCGCCGCCGCCGATAGCGCCGCGAAAATCCGGATGCGAGATCTCAAACACCGTTCCGGTGTAATAGCCCTGACCGCGCACGAGCGTCATATCGTATTCAATCTTATAGCGCTCTCCGGCGAGAGCCGCCGCGCCGTCCATTATTTTGGTCAGATTTTCAAGCGCGGGATGCTCTCCGAGATACGCTTTGACCTTATCGAGGGTGAACGGACGGTCGGCGAGAATTCCCATCAGCGAATTCACCGAGCTTTCGTCAAAGCCCTTGCCGATAAGCTCCTCACGCACGCCTGCGACGTCGATTTTATCGAGCTTATCGAGAGTAATGCAGACGCTGTCGCAGCTTTCCTCGGAAAATCCGGCGCGGACGATGAGGGCGCGCAGCAGCGTGCGGTCGTTTATCCGTATGGAAAAATTCTTGAAATCGATATCCTCGAGCGCCTTTGCCGTCGTGTCGATAAGCTCGATTTCGGCGGTATAGGACGCCTGACCGATGATATCGATATCGCACTGTACGAATTCGCGCAGACGCCCCTTCTGAGGACGTTCGGCACGGTAAACGCGGTCGGTTTGTATGCACTTGAACGGGGAGGGCAGCTTTGAGCGGTTATTTGAATAATAACGCGTGAGCGGCAGGGTGAGATCATAGCGAAGTCCCATGTCGCAAAGGTCGTCTGCGCGGCTCTCGCCGGGTTTATACGCCGCTATCGCCTCGTCGAATTTGTCGCCGCGCTTGAGTATTTTAAAGATCAGATTGAGGTTGTCGCCGCCGTCGCTCTTGTCGAGATTTTCGCTGTCCTCGATGATAGGCGTTGAGATACGGGTAAAACCCGAGCGGCGGTAGGTCGCTATTATAGAATTTTGGAGATAATCGCGTATCTCGACCTCGGAGGGGAGAAAGTCGTTTGTTCCTTTGACAGGTGTTATTTTCATTGTATATCGTTGTTCCTTTCGGTTTTTTCGTTTTTGATGCTTTCTGCGCTGTCAGAATCGGCGTTGGCGCCGTCCTCCGGCGGTGAGTCAGAACCGTCTGCGATATCCTCTCCGACGCACGGCAGCTCGTCCGGTGCGGCAGATGAGCTGTCCGAGGTATCCGCAAGCTCGCCGATATCCGGCGCGATCGCGTCATATTCGCCGCGTCTGCGCACCCGCAGGATATCGTACACGACGGCAAGAGCGAACATCACGAGTCCCGCCAAGCACAATATGACGCCGTAGGTGACGCATTTGGGGCAATAGGTGAAGCTCACCTCATGCTCTCCCGCCGAAGCGTTGACGGCGAGCAGAGAATCAAGCGTTTTGAGTATCGGCACGTTCTCGCCGTCAACGCTCACGCTCCAACCATCGTCATAGGGGATGGTGGTAAACAGCGTCGTCATGTTCTCCGGCATTGTGACATGACCGGAAAGCGCGGTATCGCTGTATTTTTCAACCGTATAATTGCCGTCTGCCAGACGCGGCATGGTTTCGCGGAAAAGCTCTGTATCAAGATAATAGAAGTAGTCCGAGCCGTTCGCGATATAGCAGACGTCCTCCTCGAGCGCGATGGAAACGATTATCTCCTCGCCCTTTTCAAAGAAGCCGAGACTGTGAATACAGTCGCTGTCGTTGCCGAGTATCTTGCAGACCTCCTCGCCGTTGACACGGACGGTGCATTCCCGCGGATATTCGGTCGGAACAAAGACGAAAAGCTCATTTTCAAGCCCCGCGCCGGTTATTTTGAAGGTCAGGCGCGCGCCGCGTCCCTCGATCTCCGGCGTGTATTTTTTATGTCCGGTGACATAGGTGATATCGCAGTTGTCGTAGTCGAGGTCGGTCGCGCGGACGCTCTTGAAAAGCCCGATCGTATCCTCATCTCCGAGCAGCGCGGTCACCGTTTCGTTCATCAGAACGAACGGATTTTCAGCCTCCGACGCGTCGAGCGTTTCTATCGCGTTTGACGAAGCGTAGGCGACCGAGAGCGCGTAAGGGTTATAATAGCCGTAAAGCTCGTTTTCCGGATCGCTGTCATACGGCGTATAGAAAAGCTCATGATGCTCAGCGTCATAGATGACGTATTTCAGTCCGAAAAGCGTATCGGAAACCGACGTTCCGCCGAGATACTTCGACCAGTTTGATTTTGACGTCAGACCGTAACGGTTGAGCAGCGTAATGACCGAAGAATTGAGCGTCGAGGTGGAATTTGAGAGTCCGCGGTAGCCGAGCGCCATCGGATCGTTGGTTTTGCGGTGAAATTCCTTCTCAAGACGGTAAAACGATGTGTCAGACGCCGTGATGCGGTCGATGAGCGGCGATATTTTGTCCATATAATTTACATAGGTGGTGCGCGAGGTATAGACGACGTCCTCGTCGAGATCGTATATCGCTATCGTACCCGCCGCGATCATCTCGACCGAAATTATAGCGGTCATAAGCACTCCGGCGCTTCTCCCCATACCCGCGCCGTACTGATACACCGCACCGAGCGCCGAGCAGAGTATTACTATCGCGAGCACGGAAAACCATACGCACGAAAAATCCTCGACAAACTCCACTCCAAGCTTCTGTATTATTATAATGAACAGCAGCAGTGCGCCGCCGACATAAAGCACGCAGCGTATATCTGTTTCGCGCGCGACGACGCCGCAGTAGGCGCGGTAGGCGAAGATCAAAACGAAAAATATCAGCATGAAGCTGTAACGGTAGTTGAGCCAGTTCGGTTTCTGAAAACCGTGCCATATCAGATCAACGACCGAAATATCAAAGCAAAAGGTGAAGAATATGAGCGCCGCCGCGCCCCAGATTTTTTCGCGAAGCCGCACGCGCTTCGACAGGAAGAACACCGGAAGCAGGATAAGCGAAAGCGTTCCGCAATAGACGAACGGCAGTCCCTCTGGGCGGACGGTGTCGTATGAGCCGGGATAAAATTTGACGAGCAGATCGGCAAAGTCGAAACGCTGCGTGAATTCATAAACCGGATCGGAGAAGGTCGTCTTGCCGAAGGTAAGCGAATAATATGACGGCAGAATTATCACCGCCGCTATCGCTATCGCAATGACGCTCAGCACACCTATGCGGCAGAGCGACAGTGCAAAGTGACGTTTTTCGCAGTCTGGATTGCGAAGCTCTGCCGGCATTGTGAAATAACAATAGAAAAAGTAAAATAATGTGAAAATGCACATCATATAGCCGATGTAAAAGTTCACTATTATCGCAAGCGCGAGCGACGCCGCGTAAAGTGTATAGTTGCGGCGGCGGATAAGGCGCTCGACGCCGAGGGCGAGCAGAGGGAGAATATAAAGTTCATCGATCCACATCGTATTGTGAGCCTGAATTATCGCATAGGCGCTCATGGCGTAGAGTGTCGAGAAGATAATGGAAGCCGAACGCGAGGGACGGTGAGCGATATCCGCGCGCATACGGAAGGTATGGTGCAGAAACGTTCCGAACGTTAGTCCGCAAAGCCCTGATTTGATGAGAAACATCACAAGCAGCGCTTCGGTGATGTGAGCTTTTGGAAAAAGCGCGACGATTATCGACCACGGCGACGCGAGATAATAAGCGTATATGCCCATAAATTCGCCGCCGAGCGCCCGCTCCCACGAATAAACGAGCGAACCTCCGCCGCGTATCAGAGAACGCAGCGCTTCGAAAAACGATACATACTGACCGTTGAGATCGAGCACCAGCACGCTTTCTTCGCCGATCGGATAGGTGCCGTGCGCGACATAGCAAAGCCATGTCAAAAACATTGGCAGCAGAAAACATAACGCCAGATAAGCGCGCTCGCTTTTATCAAGCCGGTCGCGCAGACGTGTGAAAAACGAACATTTCATAATTAAACTCCGCTAAAATCATGCCGAATTTTACATAAACCGCGAAAGCGGACGCTCTGTCCGCAAAAAACTACAGCG
>JBAXZA010000111.1:0-6243 GCA_041670545.1 Eubacteriales bacterium
TACAAAAATCGCATCGCAAAATGTGAACTGCGCGGCGCCGCGTATGATCACCGTATGGTTATCCGAGTTTTATTTGTCGATTTTATTTAACATTCCCTCGAGAACGTCGATATCGGTGGAAATATCGAGCGCAACGTCGTCCAGCAGCTTCTCGCGCTGCTTTGTAAATACGCCGAGCATAGCGCCGACGGCTTCCTCGATCTCATATTTTGACTGTGCGCCGCTGTCAGTACCGCTGCCGTGAAGCTCGAACACCATGTAGGTCGTAAGCAGCTTATCAAGTGTCGGCAGATAATAGCTGAAGAATCTGCGCAGAAGCGACGCTTTCTGCGTGTTTTTTGAAAGATAATCGAGTATGGAGCGCGTTTCGCAGATAAGCTTGTCCGCGCTGTCGGCGAGATTTGCATTTGTTTTACGGATAGCGGCGGAGCTTGCTTCGATATTTTTCAGCGTAACTACGGCTTCGGCGATGTTTTTATCCACCTCGGCGACTCCGCTCGTCGGCGCTTTATAAATACGCTCGACCGCTATCTGCTTCGGCGGAAAAAGCCGCGAGAATATGAAAAAGCATAAAAACGAAAGCGAAATCAATATCGCATAATGATACCAGAGATACAGCGGGAAAATCATTCCGTATAAAAGCCACAGAACGCCCGTCGCGTAGAGCGGCACAGGGGATTTTTCAAGCTTGTAATCGTAATTTTTAAGACGGGAAACGTATTTTTGATTGTTCATGCTCCGCCTCCGTTCGGTGGGCTTCTTTTCGCGCAGTCAGATTATATTGAATGTTTACTTTCAATCGCCCGTTTATATGATTATACCATTTTTTGTTCATTTTTACAAGAGCCGCTCTGCCGATTTAAGAAAAATGTTACAATCAATATCAGAATACTGCATTTTTGTACATATTGTTTTGTGAATTGAAGCGATAAAAAAATCCGCCCTCAAAGGGCGGCATATGTATACCGGCAGCAGCGCTTTGAAGCGTACTGCGGCTTATTCTATTGTTTTATGCGGCATCTCACAATTCACTCCGCACGGTGTCATCTTTTTAATATTCAGCCTATCAGCTTTTCGGCGCAGGCGATTTTTGAGCAAAGGCAGAGTATCTCGACTGCTTCGGTCAGCTCCTGCGGCGTCGGATATGATGGTGCTATCCTCAGATTGCGGTCGCGCGGATCGATTCCGTAGGGGAAGGTCGCTCCGGCGGTCGTCAGAGTCACGCCCAGCTTCGAGCATAGCTCATAGGTGCGTTTTGCGGTGCCGTCAAGCAGATTCAGACTGATGAAATATCCGCCCTTAGGCTCTATCCATTCGGCTATTCCGAGCGGAGCGAGCTTTTCGCGGAAAGCCGCGAGAACGGCGTCAAATTTCGGGCGAAGTATATCGGCGTGAAGCTTCATATGGCTTCTGATGCCGTCCGCCGAACCGAAATATTTGACATGACGCATCTGATTGAGCTTATCAAAACCGATGGTCTGTATGGTCATGATTGATTTGATCTGACGCAGATTGTTATCGCTCGCGCACATCACCGCGACGCCCGAGCCGGGGAAGGAAATTTTCGAGGTGGACGCGAATTCCATGATTATATCGGGGTTTCCCGCCGCCGCCGCTTCATTGAACAGATTGAGCAGCGAAACGCCCTCGCCGTAGATATCGTGTACGCAGTAGGCATTGTCCCAGAATATGCGGAAATCCTTCGCCGCTGTTTTCAGACGCGCAAAACGGCGCACCGTTTCATCGGAATAAATGATGCCGTCGGGATTCGAATATTTCGGAACGCACCATATGCCCTTGACCGTTTCGTCGCTGGCGGCGAGCCGCTCGACCATATCCATATCCGGCCCGTCGGAGGTCATCGGCACCGTTATCATCTCGATTCCGAGCGACTGACAGATGGCGAAATGGCGGTCATAGCCGGGCGCAGGACATAAGAATTTGATTTTATCGTATTTTCCCCACGGCTTCACGCTTCCGTAAACGCCGTAAAGCATGGCGCGGGCGACCGAATCGTACATCATATTGAGCGACGAATTGCCGCCGACGATGATGTTCTGCATCGGTATTCCGAGCAGATCCGAAAATATACGCTTAGCTTCGGGTATGCCGTCAAGAAGTCCGTAATTACGGCAGTCCAGACCGTTTTCCGTTATGCAGTCCTGCGGGGTGGATATCACTCCGAGCATATCCTGCGTCAGTGTGAGCTGATCGGCTCCCGGCTTACCGCGCGACATATCGAGCTTCAGCCCGAGCGTGGCGCAGCGCTCATATTCCTGCCGGAGAGCCGCAAGCTCGCGCTCCAGTTCCCCTTCGGTCATTTCCGTATACTTCTTAGACGATATCATTTCTGTGCATACCCTTTCAATATTATATGGAATAATGGTATAATAATCATCTTATGCTTATAATGTGATGTGGGGAATATTGATTTATGTTCATACCGCACAATCATGTTTATCGTTTGCAAGGCACAATTGTGCGGTACAGCCTTAATATTGCGTTATTAGAATTCAGCGCTGCCGGTCGTTCTCGGGAATGCTTCGACATCGCGGATATTTCCGATGCCGGTGACGTACATTATAAGGCGCTCGAAGCCCAGACCGTAGCCCGCGTGCTTTGCTCCGCCCCATTTGCGCAGGTCGAGATACCATTTATAAGCTTCTGTATCCATGCCCAGACGCGCAAACGATTCCTCGAGTATATCGAGCCGTTCCTCACGCTGACTGCCGCCGATAAGCTCACCGACTCCCGGCACGAGAAGATCGACCGCCGCGACCGTTTTGCCGTCGTCATTAAGACGCATATAGAACGCCTTTATCTCACGCGGCCAATCTGTCACGAAAACCGGACGTCCGTATACCTTTTCGGTCAGGTAACGCTCATGCTCGGTGGCGAGATCCTCGCCCCAGCCTATCGGATAATCGAATTTTTCGCCCTTTGCAGCGGCGCCGGCAAGCAGCTCCTGCGCTTCCTTATAGGTGACGCGCGCGAAGTCGCTTTCCACGATATTGCGCAGCTTGGCAAGCAGCTCGTGATCAAAGAATTTGTTGAAAAATTCAAGCTCGGAGGGACACTGCTCCATTATATAACCGATGACGAATTTGAGCATCGACTCGGCAAGCTCCATATCGTCCTCAAGATCGGCGAAGGCTATCTCCGGCTCGACCATCCAGAATTCAGCAGCGTGGCGCGGGGTATTGGAATCCTCCGCGCGGAAGGTAGGTCCAAAGGTATAAACCTTACCGAACGCCATCGCAAAGCATTCCGCGTTGAGCTGACCGGAAACGGTCATAAACGCGCTCTTGCCGAAGAAATCCTGCGAAAAATCGACCTTGCCGTCCTTGCCGAGCGGCGGTTCGTTCATATCTAGGGTGGTGACGCGGAACATTTCTCCCGCGCCCTCGCAGTCGGAGGTGGTGATGAGCGGGGTATGCGTATAGACGAAGCCGCGCTCATTGAAAAATTTATGGATTGCGAACGCCGCCGTCGAGCGGACTCTGAACACCGCGTTGAAGGTGTTGGCGCGCGGGCGCAGATGAGCTATCGAACGCAGAAATTCCATCGAATGCTTTTTATTCTGAAGCGGATAATCGGGAGCTGACGCGCCCTCGACCTTCACCTCGGACGCTTTCAGCTCGAAGGGCTGCTTTGCGTCGGGCGTGAGTGTCAGAATACCGCTTGCCGATATCGCCGCGCCTATATTCAGCTTCGCGATATCCTTATAATTCGTTAAATTACCGTCCTCTATGACAATTTGCAGGCAGGGGAACGAGCTTCCGTCATTGAGCTCGATAAAGCCGAATGCGTTCGACGCGCGGATATTGCGGCACCATCCTGCGACGACGATGCTCTGCCCCGCGTATTTCTCGGGCGCGTTGATAATTTCCTTTATTGTTATGCGGTTCATTTCGTTTCCTCCCGTATTTTTACACTTCGATTATTATACTATATTTCTGCACAAATTACAAGTGCTTTCTTTCATTTCAGCGCTTTACCGTATCTGCATATGCCGCCGCTGTCCGGTTTTGTCTTTTTTGACAATATTTTATCGCCTTTTGCAGGATTGCATTTTATTTCCTGCAATTTCAGTCGAATTTTGCGGTCGAATTAATAATAAATACACAGAGCGCGGCAGGATAATTAAAATCATAAATGCTATAATATAGTCACGCCTCCGCAAATGACGGGAAATGCCCCCGGAGGTCGCAATTCTACGAATTCATATGCAAAGGAAGTATTTTTGATGAAAATTGTCCGTATATACGCGGATACAGAATTCCCGCAGAGCATAACCGGCTCTGGTGAAGATGATCTGCGGATCTCATTTGAAGATTCCCGCATCGATCATTCTGCAACCTGCGAAAATAATTCATGCAGCTCCGCGCTGTTTTCAATATCAAATTTTCACAGTGTCACCGTGGACGGCAGGGGCGCATCGCTTATCTGCGGCGGCTTTATCCACGCTTTCAAATTCGAGAAAACAGAACTGATACGCGTAAGCTCACTGTCTGTCGTCTGCGGCTGCGGCGCTCGCAGCGTAATATCGGCGTCGGGCTGCGGATACATCACGCTTGACGCGATCAGCATCTCGGGAGCGGAATGCGGCGCCGTCATATCGGACTGCTCCGGCGCGAGAATCGAGGGTTCGGTATTTGAAAACCTCACAGGACGCGGAGAATCCAGCGGAGCAGCTGTTTTTTATGGCTGCGCCGAAACCGTCACTGTTTCAAAATGTTCGTTTGACGGCGTCTCGTCAAACGCCGTAAGCGTCATTCCCTCGCCGGAAGCCGATTCGCCGGAGGTGGAGCTGACGGCAAACTCTGCGCGCGACATCGGCGGTCAGGGCTTTCGCATTACAACGCGCGGGCGGCTCGCCATCACCGAAAACGTCCTGCGAACCTCCGGCTGCGCAGTGCGTCTTGCCGCCGATATGCAGTTTTTCGGTGATGAGGACGACTATACGCAAACAGCAGAGCGTCAGCGCGGCATGAACAACATCACTATCGAAAACAATCATTTCAAAAACTGCGCCTGCTCGCGCGATACACACGCCGTCGTACTGCGCTCGCCCGTTCCGCCTCTTCGCGGACTTCGTCTGCACCGTTCGCTGATACTGCGCGACAATTATTTTGATTCCTTCGGAGAGGTTTCTGAGGATGATCCTGCGCTCATACGCGGCGCGGGAATTTTATACGCGGTCGCCTGCTCCGATATTCTCATCACCGGCAACGGCTTCACCCTCGGCGCGGATTATCCTCCGCGCGGATGGGAGATCGCGCCAATCGTCGCCCTTGCCTGCGACGGGATACGCGTTGCGGACGGTGTCTGACGTCATTGTTTACAATATCCGCTTTAAATCGCGCCGGTCAGCTGTTATGATTGATACAGCGGTATTATGCAACGCCGCCGTCATAATATGTTTTACGGAGGTATTATGCCATGTCTTTTATAAAACGCGCGACAGCGATCCTTCTCATCGCGGCTTTGACCGTTATATTCACCGCCGTTTATGCGTCCGCGCAGGACGCTTTGGAAAATCCGCCCGACGCTGACGCCGGCGCCGCCGAAACCGAATTTGACGCGCCCGACACCTACCCGAGCATATATGCCACGCCATACGCAAAGGAAACGGACGCCGGAATTGCCTATCTGATATCGGACGACGAAAAGAGCATCGCCGTCGTCGGCTATCGTGGGGACAGCGGCGAAATGATAATCCCGGATTCGATCGGCGGGATTCCGGTAACGTCGATAACGGCGTCCGCGTTTGTAAATTTATCCATAACGTCGGCAGTCATAGCAGACAGCGTTTCGGAGATAGACGAGGACGCCTTTGCAAACTGCGCCGAGCTGCGTTCGGTCGTCCTACCGTCCGGACTGACGGTGATCTCCGCCGGAACTTTTCAGAATTGTGTGCGGCTCGAGAATATCGAGCTGCCGCGGAAGCTGCAATATATCGGCGACAGCGCATTCGAGGGCTGCCGTCTGCTTGGGGTTCTCAAAATACCATCGGCGCTTTATGAAATGGGAACAGATGTGTTCCTTTCCTGCGAAAATCTCACGCTCGACTGCTCCGAAAATCCATATGCCGCCGATTATGCGGCGTCATACGGAATTCCGACGTCCTTTGCCGATTCGTGGACGTTTACACTGCTTTTATGCGCCGGTCTGACAGTCGTTTTGGGCGCGGCGGTTTTCGTCGTATACAAGGTATACGGCAAAAGACGAAGCGATCGAACA
>JBAXZA010000112.1:0-6220 GCA_041670545.1 Eubacteriales bacterium
GCATATTCACGACCATAGCCGCAGGTGCCGGACGCGGTGACTACCGGATTCGAAAGCTCTATACCTGTGAACTTTACCTTCATATTGACGTTATTTGCCATTACCAAATCACCTCCGAAGCGTTAAAAACCGGACCGTCGACGCAGACGCGGCGGTATTCCTCGCCGCCGTCGCCGCGCACCATCTTACATACGCACGCCATGCACGCGCCGATACCGCAGCCCATATGCTCCTCAAGGCTCACATAAACCGTAAGTCCGGCTTTCATCGCGGTTTCCGCTGCGTTTTTCATCATATTATGCGGCCCGCAGATGAAAACTCTGTCCCAACCGCCGTTTTTTATTTCATTCTCGAGCAGTTCTGTGACAAAGCCCTTGCGTCCGCTCGTACCATCATCGGTTATGACCGAAACCGCGCTGCCAAAACGTTCGAAATCCCCTGTCGAATTGACGAGCGGCGACGAGCGGAAGCCGAGAAGCGCTTTTGCACGCGCTCCGAGCCGCTTGGACGCGCCGAGCAGCGAATATATGCCTGTGCCGCCGCCGCAAAGCAGTATTTTATCAGTTCCCGAAACGTCCCAGCCGTTTCCGACTGGACCGAGCAGATCGAGAACATCTCCGGCGCGGACGCCGGACAGCCAGCGAGTTCCCTCACCGACGACATTATAGCGGACGCAGAGGACGTCGCCGTCCGTATACGCGACTGAGAAGGGACGGCGAAGTGAAAAGGCGCTGTCCTCCCCTCCGACGGCAATATGAACGAGCTGTCCCGGAAGCGTGAGCGGCGCGATATCGGGAGCGCGCAGCGTAAGACTGTAAAGCGTTCCGGGGATAAGCTCATCCGAGGATAGCACGAGCGCTTTTTGCTTGTTTTTAATATTTATATCCATTTTTTCCATCCTTTCGGCAGGCGGAGCTTCATTTTTAGTATTATTGTAGGTATTTTTTATATCCTTTAGTATACCATTATACGCGGTCATTGTCAACATTTTTTAAGCTCGCGGGCAGTATATACTGTATGAAATTACGGTTATATTCCAATTTTATTAACATAGATTTCTTAATTTGTCTTGACTTTAAAGAGGGTATGGGCTATAATAAAATCATAGAATGTCTGCGGCATATTCGTTGCCGCGCACGGCGTTCGTATTAAATACCCGTACCGGCACGGGATAAGTATATTTGTTAAATGCCGGTGGAATCGGAGATATAAAATGGATAAGGTAAGAATCGGTATTATAGGCTGCGGCGGTATCGCCAACGGCAAGCATATGCCTTCGCTTAAGAAGGTTCCTCAGGCCGAAATGGTCGCTTTCTGCGATCTGATAGTTGAAAAAGCAGAGAAGGCCGCTAAGGAATACGGCGTTCCCGGCGCAAAGGTTTACACTGATTATCACGAGCTGCTCGCCGACAAGTCGATCGACGTTGTTCATGTCCTTACCCCTAACCGCGCTCACAGCTTCATTACCGTCGACGCTCTCGAGGCCGGCAAGCACGTTATGTGCGAGAAGCCTATGGCGATCAACTCCGCCGAGGCTCAGAAAATGCTCGACGCCGCAAAGCGTACCGGCAAAAAGCTTACCATCGGCTATCAGAACCGCCAGCGTCCAGACTCCCTCTATTTAAAGAAAGAGGCTATGGACGGCACCTTCGGCGATATCTACTACGCTAAGGCTACTGCAATCCGCCGCCGCGCGGTACCGACATGGGGCGTGTTCCTCAACGAATATGAGCAGGGCGGCGGTCCTCTCATCGATATCGGAACTCACGCGCTCGACCTCACACTTTGGACAATGAACAACTACAAGCACAAATACTGCTGAGGCACTAAATATCATAAGCTCAACAACGACGCTGACACCGCAAACGCATGGGGCAACTGGGATCCTGCGAAGTTCACCGTTGAGGACTGCGCTTTCGGCTTCGTCGTTATGGAAAACGGCGCTACCATCGTCCTCGAATCCTCCTGGGCGCTGAACACACTTGACGTCCGCGAAGCCGTTACCACCGTCTGCGGCACTAAGGCAGGCGGCGATATGGTCGGCGGCGTCCGCATAAACGGCGTCCGCAACGGCCGTCAGTATGTCATGACTCCCGATCTCAGCTCGGGCGGCGTCGCATTCTTCGAGGGCGCAGGCGATGAAGATCCCGCAGCACGCGAAGCGCGTCTCTGGATCAACGCAGTAATCAACGATACCGAACCCTTCGTTCTTCCCGAACAGGCGTTCTGCGTAACTCAGATACTCGAGGGTATCTATGAGTCGGCAAAGAGCGGCGACGCATATCATTTCACAAAGTAATATAATGGGCGGTGCGCCGCGCAGGACATAAACGTCCTCGGCACTGCCGTCCGGAATATCCGCGGGCTCCGTACTCGCGTTTTTTAAGAAAATGCCGATAAAAGCCGTCTTTCGAGAGAGTGCAATGCGCCAAACGCTTGTATTTCACCACTGCGAAAGCGGAAATGCTGTTAATCGGCGTTTTCATATTAACCGGGAGCGCGCGGATATTGTTTTGCGGGTAAAATCGGGGACGTTATAACTTTTACACCCGCAAGACAAACACTTTTTTGGGGGGTTACAAAAATGACTGATAAACGTATTCCGGCACTGATATTGGCGGCGCTGATACTTTCCTCATCGCTTGTATCCTGCGGCAGTGCTCAGCCCGCCGCGGCTGATACCGTAACGACTGCGGTCACCTCCGCGGATACGGCCGCTGCCGCCGATACAACGGCAGTGCAGGTCAAAGCGAACGTTCCGGAGGAGGATTACGAAGGAGCGGATTTCCTCATCCTCACCTATGACGATGGCAATCTGGCGACAAGGACTTATAAAAATTCAGACGCCGATACCGAAACCGGCGACACTATCAACGATGCAATCTACAAACGAAACCTCACGGTAGAGGAAGATTTCAATATTAATATTTCACAGTTCGCGACAGGCTCGGTCGAAAGCGTCGCCAAAAAGGCAATTATGGCTGGCGACAGCACCTATGACCTTATCATATCCTCGATATCGCATATTCGCGGACTTGCGTCGTCCGGCTATCTCATCAATTTGTACGACGTTCCGTATATCGATATGACGCGGGAATATTGGGATCAGAATATGTCCTCCGAGCTTACCATCGGCGGCAAGCTGTTCTGCAACACCGGAGATATCGCTGTTTATGACGATATGCGCGTCGTATGCTCAATATTCAACAAGGGACTATGGGAGCAAAATGGGCTTGAGGATCCCTATGAGCTTGTGCTCGGCGGTAAATGGACACTCGACAAGATGATCGAGCTTGGATCGAACGTCACAAAGGACTTAAACGGCGACGGCGTCTATGATCAAAACGACCTTTGGGGCATTATGAGCGAATACGGCGCCGGAAACGATTTCTTCTTCGCTTCGGGCGAACGTATGGTATCGCTTGACGCGGACGGCAATCCGAAGATCGTGTTCGACAGCGAACGCAGCATATCTGCCGCCGAAAAAACTCTCACCTTCCTGCTTGACAGCGCGAATGTTTTCCTCGGCGATAAGATAAAATCGGACGATGTCTGGGTGACAGCGTCGCTCATGTTCCAGCAGGATCAGGTGCTGATGCGCACCACGACCTTTGAGCCGGTGCCGCGCGATCTTCGCGCGATGGATACCGATTTCGGCGTTCTGCCGATACCAAAATTTGACGAGCAGCAGTCCGATTACCACTCGTTCGCCCGCAGCGATATATATGTCGCCTGCGTGCCTTCGTCTGTATCAAGCGCCGAGCGTTCGGGCATCATTACCGAATCGCTTGCCGCCGGCAGCGTCGCCACATTGACTCCGGCGTTCTACGACATCTCGCTCCAGGGCAAGGTGCTTCGCGACGACGCTTCACAGTCGATGCTCGATATCATTTTCGGCAGCAAGGTATACGACATCGGTTATCTGTATTCCATCGGTTCGTTTGAATCGATGCTGTCAAACATAATCTCATCAGGCAAGAACAATTTTGCTTCCAAGCTCGAAGGCTCGCTGTCAAAGGCGCAGACCTCTCTCGATAAGCTTGTCGACGCATACGCCGAGATCGGCGAAAATTAATTTATGTGGACTTTTGTCCTTTAAATAGTTTAAATCGGCTTGTTTTTTATGAAAATATAACTATAATTTAAGATAAGCATACGAAACATGATATTCGGTCTGCCTTGATCTTAAAAACGATCTGAAAGGACGGAAATAATTATGAAGCTCTGTGTTCTCGAAAATCTTTACGCTTCCCTGCCCCTTGAGCAGTCGCTTTCCAAGCTCTCCGCTATGGGTGTTGACACGCTTGAGATCGGCGCGGGCGGTTACCCCGGAAAGGCTCACTGCGATCCCGCCGTTCTCCTCTCCGATCCGAACGCATATGATAAATTCATGGCGACACTCAAAAAATACAATATGACCGTCGCAGCGCTTGCCGCTCACGGCAATAACGTTCACCCTGACAAGAAAATTGCGGCTCAGTTTGACAGCGATTTCAGAAACGCCGTTCTGCTCGCAGAAAAAATGGGCGTCGATACCATCGTTACCTTCTCCGGCTGCCCCGGCGATCATGAGGGCGCGAAATATCCGAACTGGGTTACCTGCCCGTGGCCGGAGGATTTCCTCGCCGTTCTCGAATATCAGTGGAACGAGGTGCTCATTCCTTATTGGAAGGAAGCCGGAGCGTTTGCAAAGGCTCACGGCGTCAAGGTCGCGTTTGAGATGCACCCGGGTTTCTGCGTTTATAATCCCGAAACCTGCCTGAAGCTGCGCGCGGCGGCTGGCGACAATCTCGGTGCAAACTTCGATCCTTCCCATCTCATATGGCAGGGAATCGATCCCATCGCCGCTATACGCGAGCTGGGCGAAGCCGGCGCGATATACCATTTCCACGCGAAGGACACCAAGATCGACAGCTATAATACCGCCAAGAACGGCGTTCTCGACACCAAGCATTACGGCGACGAGCTTCACCGCTCATGGGTGTTCCGCACTGTCGGCTACGGCAACAATATGCAGTATTGGCGTGATATCGTTTCCAATCTCCGCCTTGTCGGCTACGATAAGGTCATGTCGATCGAGCATGAGGACAGCCTGATGAGCATCGACGAGGGACTTGAAAAGGCTGTATATTTCCTGCGTCAGGCTATTATAAACGACCCCAAGCCCTCCACCATGGGTTGGGCGTAACTTTTTATACGAATATTTAATCTAAGCTTCAGAGAAAGGATATTTTCCGTTTTTGCACTACATAAGCGGCATATATTTGACTTTGTGCATTATCGTTTGCATTAAAACGGAGATATTGTGATTTATTATGAAAAAGAATTTAGTTGTTGTCGGTTACGGCGGAATGGGCGGCTGGCACGTTGAGCACGCCCTCAAGAGCGACGCCGTCAATCTGCTCGGTATCTATGATATCAAGCCCGAGCGCTGCGAGCTTGCGCGCTCACGCGGCATTTACGCTTATGATTCACTCGAAGCCGTACTCGCTGACGAACGCGTCGATCTCGTCACCTGCGCTGTTCCTAACGATTCGCACATCAAGGTAGTTGAAACCGTGCTGCGCGGCGGCAAGAACGTTATCTGCGAAAAGCCGGTCGCTATGAATTCGACCGAGCTTGCGGCTATGATCGATACCGCAAATGAATGCGGCAAGCTGTTCACCGTTCATCAGAACCGCCGCTGGGACGTCGATTTTCTCGCTATGAAGCAGATCGTTAATTCCGGCGAGATAGGCGAGCTTATCAACATCGAATCGCGTATCCACGGCTCGCGCGGTATTCCGAGCGACTGGAGAGGCGAGCGCGAGCACGGCGGCGGCATGGTGCTCGACTGGGGCGTTCATCTGATCGATCAGATTCTCCAGATCATACCTGAGAAGATCGCTTCGCTCAACTGCAAGCTCGATCATATCACAAACAAGGATGTCGACGACGGCTTCAAGCTTCGTATTTATTTTGAATCCGGCAAAACTGCATATGTCGAGGTCGGCACCTACAATTTCATCTCGATGCCCCGCTTCTATCTCCAGTGCGAAAAGGGTACGGCTCTCATTTCCGACTGGCGAGAGGAAGCAAAGGTCGTCAAGTGCAAGGCATGGCATGAGAGCGATGTCGTTCCGGTCAAGACGGCGGCAGGTCTTACAAAGACTATGGCTCCCCGCGATGCCGTGACTACCGATACATATAACGTCGAGCGTCCGCAGTCTGATGTCCATGA
>JBAXZA010000113.1:0-6179 GCA_041670545.1 Eubacteriales bacterium
CCTTTTTTGATGTCGCCTACCCGTTTCCCTACCCGTTTTTATGAAAAAGCTAAATGATTCGATAATATTTTATTTTCACCTACACAAAACGGGGTTTGGTGTGGGGACAAAATGGAATGAATCATGTAAAATATTACTGTAACAGAAAGCGCGGTATTCCAATATTACATTGAAATACATAATAAATATTACAAGCCTTATTATAAATATATCAGAATCAACTGACTAAGTCAATCGTTTCACAGCAAAATTTACAAACAAGATGATAATATATTTATACATAAAATGAGGAAAATAATGGTTAATTTCGAAATGCAGTAACACAAAAATATTTTTATAGGAGAATTTGTTATGAAAAAAACTGCGGCAGTTTTATTATCGGTTCTGTTAGCCTTTGCTTTGCCGGCCTGCGGCGCATCGGAAAAGTTACAGGAGAAAGCGGCTGAAAAGGTTATTGAAAACGCGTTGGGCGGAGATGTGAACGTCAATATCGACGGTGACAAATACAGCTATGAGGACAAGGACGGCAACAGAATGGAGTTTGGCGGCACAAAATGGCCGACAGACGAAGCAGCCGCTTTCATTCCCAAATTTACCGGCGGCGATATTGTTTCCACTGCATTTGTTGCCAATATGTATCTCATTGAAATTGAAAATGTATCGCAGAAGGACTATGAAAGCTATGCTCAAACGGTTAAGGACGCAGGCTTTACCGAGCAGGCGTTTACCGTCGAGGCGGACGGATCATATCAGTATCAGGCGCTGAATTCCGATGGCAAATATATGGTGGTTTTATACGAAGCGGAAGATCAAATGCTGCATATCACAGGAGCAATAGAAATTGAATAACGTGAGTTCGACGAGGGCAGGTACGCGGCCCCACGGCATACGATACCGTTGGAAAAGGCCTGGCGAAAACTTTAATAAAAAGGTTTATTACAGAGTATGGATGAATTTGTTTGTACCGCACCATTTCTCTCGCGTATAGTGATGTGGTTTTCGCCAACTTGCGCCGCCTAATCAGGGTCCCTACCCTGAATCGGCAGCTGGTTTTTAGGCTGATAATAATTTCGTCGAACTCACGTTGAATAATATATTATTCGCTGTGGAATTGAGCATATATTTTATTATATCATAATTTCATTCGCTTTGAGGCTCCACATTTATTATACTATTCCAGTCTTGCTCGTAAAATGAAAAGGTGCTGCTGCAACGCTGATTTGTTAATCAGCTTTTGCGGCAGCACATTTTTCCGTTGTGACAGCAGGACTTGATTTACATATGCTCCCGAAAGCATTTGTCAAGCGTGCCATACAGGACGTCGGTATCAATAGGCTTCGCGATGTGACCGTTCATTCCGCACGACAAAGCCGCAGATACATCCTCCGAAAACGCGTTTGCGGTCATAGCATAAATAGGAACGGATTTTGCCTGCGGGTGATCAGACTTTCGGATGATTTTTGCGGCTTCATGACCATCCATGACGGGCATCTGAACGTCCATCAGTATGACATCGTATTTTCCTGCGTCCGATGACTCAAACATATCGACGGCTTCTTTTCCGTTGGCGGCACATTCCACCTTCAAATTGACCATTTCGAGAAGATCGGTCGCGATTTCACGGTTCAGCTCATTGTCCTCCGCAAGCAGGACGCATTTGCCCTCAAAATCGTAATTTTCCTTATTTTCACCCACTTGTACATATTTTCCATCACTGAGCGTCATCAGAAGGTTATAAACCGTAGACTGAAACATGGGTTTCGGAATGAACATATTTGCGCCAGCCTGCTTTGCTTCTTCTTCAACCTCAGACAGATCATATGCCGATACAATAATGATAACAGTATCACGATCATACAGCTCACGAATTTTTTTGGTCACTTCAACACCGCTTTTGCCGGGCATTTTCCAGTCGACAAAACAGATATCATAGCCTGTACCGTTTTTGTATGCGGTATTCAAAATATCAACCGCCATATCTCCGTCAGATGCGATCTCGTATTGGACGCCAATCCGGCTCAGCACAATAGACGTATATTCGAGCGTATTTTTATCATCATCGACAACGAGAGCGCGGATGTTTTTGAATTTTGAGCTGTCGCTGTTTGCTTTTTTAGAATCAACATCGAACGGAAGCTCTACGGTGAAGGTCGTTCCGACGCCCTTTTGACTTTCGACTTTTATCGCGCCGTGCATCATTTCCACAAGATTTTTGGTTATAGAGAGTCCAAGACCGCTGCCGCCGTATGAAAGCGCTGTCGACGAGCTTTCCTGTTCAAAAGGTTTGAAAATACGCGACTTCATTTCCTCGGAAATACCACAGCCGGTATCACTGACCGAAAAACGAAAATATACTTTATCGTTCGTTCGGTTATTCTGTGTGACAATCACCTTGATCGTCCCACCCTCCGGCGTGAATTTATATGCGTTTGAGAGCAGATTCAGTAATATCTGATTGACGCGGAGAGAGTCGCCTATCAATAATTCTTCGGTGACTCCAGACAGCAGCATTTCAAAGTGTATTTTCTTGTTTTTGCACTGCGTGTAATACATTGTGGAAACCGCTGAGAGCAGAGATTTTAAATCAAACGGATTGTGAGCGATCTTCAGCTTTGCGCTCTCAATAGCCGACATATCCAGAACATCGTTAATAATTCCCAACAGAATTTTGGCGGACGCGTCGATTTTGGAAAGATAATCGTCTGTTTTATCTTTTTCATCAGAATGATGTCTGGCGATTTCGGTAAGACCTACGATCGCATTCATCGGCGTTCGAATCTCGTGGCTCATGCGGGCGAGAAACTGAGATTTTGCGTGATTGGCATGATCCGCCCGTATCGCCGCTTCGGAAAGCAGCTTATTCTTTACCTCCATTTTTTTGAGGTTTCTCTGTCTTGTGATAATGAGGATCGAAAACATAAAAATACAGAGAAGCATCAATAATACGATGATAATGAACGGCATACGGTATTTATACAGCGTATCCGAAAGCGTCAGGCGGTAGGGCTTTCCGGTGGTATATCGGGCGACTATCTGAGCCACTTCATCTTCGCTGATCTGCGATATAGACTTATTTAATATTGAAATAAGCAGCGGATCGGACATCAGCTCTGCCTGTGCGGGATCAATACCGCTGGAGGTGATCGCGCTCAGGCAGAGCTGATCGCTCAGTCCCTCTACGGGATATGCAGATAACGTTTCATACTGCGGTTTTGAAAGCAAGGTGGTCACCACATACTGGTTCTGCATAAGCAGATCAGCGCTGCCATTCAGTACGGCGGCAAAGCACTGCTCAATGCTGTCGTAGGATATAATTTTAAAATTAGGATATTTTGTCTGCAAAAAAGCTTCCACGCTTCCTGAGCCTGTCGCCATCGCAACTATATGCGACGCGTTTTTATCGAAGGAAAAATCGTTTCTGCCGACGAAAACCTTTTGCGCGCTCAAATATGGCTCAGACAGACTCAGTCCGCTGCTTTTTATGTTTATGCTGTTATATTCCACGCTGGAAACCAGCCCGATGCGGTTTTCAGTCAGATAAGAATAGCTGATTTTACCAGCCGGCAGAGGGATATAATTAAATTCCAAGCCGCTTACAGCCGATATTCTATTCATTATTTCGCGTGTCATTCCGGCAAATTCACCGGTTTCGCTGTCTGTGTAGGATACCGGATCCTGCGTCGATACATAGCCTAAGTTTATCTTACCGAGCTTTTGTATGTATGAAAGCTCCGCTTTACTGAACACTGTGGAATCCTGAATATCGCCGAAATATTTTTTGTCAAGCGACATTTCATAATAGCGATTATTCTCATGTATATACTTCTGCGCTGAATCGATGCCTTCTTTTATTTCCGGCTTATTCGGATTGCAGGCGAAATACATCGTGGTGGGCGTAAGACGCGCGATCACCTTATAATCCGCCGTATACCTGATCGTTCCCATCATAAGCGCGTCAACCTGACCGTCGTCTAAGGCGGCACGGGCTTCCTTGTCCGTCGGATATTCGGTCATTACTGCGTTTATATCGTTTTCTGCCATATAGCCTTCGCAAAGCTCATAATATGCCGAACCCGTTATTGCGCCGACGCGAAGTCCGTCAAATGACGCCACATCTTGATATGCGTACCTGTCGTCATTTGCGAGGACGCACAAAAGCGCGCCGTTTTCACCCATAGACGCTTCGGAAAAATCATACAGCTCCTCGCGGCCGGGAGCCTTCTGCGTAGCGACGACAATATCGATACCGCCGTTATGCAGCTCTGTCAGCGCGTCGCCGAACGCCATATCGATATATTCATATTTCCATCCGGTGTAATCCGCGATTTTGCTCAGATATTCGGCGGCATAACCTACGACCGTGCCGTCCTCCACGCGTTCGATGAAATTCGGATAATTCATCACGGCGACCCTGACCGTTTTCACGCCGCTGTCCGCAATACACGGCACTGCGGAGGCGAGCAGGATAAAGCACGTCATAAATGCGGCTATGAGCCTGCGCAAGCTTTTCATAATATACAGCCCCTTAGATTTTCAATTGGGTTTTTTAACACATGGCATTATTTGGCATAGCCCTTATCTTCTATGTTTTTCCCTATAAACGAGCTGATCGTTTCGTATAATTTCCGGGGATCGATCGGCTTGCTCAAATGCGCGTTCATTCCGGCTTCGAGCGATTCATTTATATCCTCCGCAAAGGCGTTTGCCGTCATTGCGATTATCGGAACTGATTTTGCGTCGCGGCGGTCAAGATTTCGTATTTTTTTTGCCGCCGTAAGTCCGTCCATAACCGGCATACGGATATCCATTAATATTGCGTCATAATAGCCGATACCGGAGTTTTGGAACATTTCAAGACCGAGCTGTCCGTTTTTGGCGTGATCGACAAGCATTCCCTTGTTTTCAAGGAGCTTGACCGCAATACGCGCGTTCAGAGGATGATCCTCGCATAATAAAACACGATGACCGCCTAACTCCGCCGTTTGCGGGAGCGGTTCTGATTCTTTGACCGGCATTTCATCGGCGGACGCGGTTTCAATATCCCATTCGACAATGAAGGCTGTTCCCTTCCCCTTTTCGCTTTCCGCACGGATAGTGCCGCCCATTAAATCAACAATGCTTTTTACGATCGACAGTCCCAAACCGGTTCCGACTCTCGTTTCATCATTCATCGTGTTTTCCTGTTCAAACGGAAGAAATATCTTAGGCAAAAATTCGGCGTTGATGCCTATGCCGTCGTCGCGTATGATCATACGGTTTTTAACGAATTTACTCTCGTGCGAAATATTTTCAAGATAAAGCTCGATATGTCCGTTTTCCGGCGTAAATTTAACGGCGTTGGATAGCAGATTTATAACTACCTGCCTTACATGGGTCGGGTCAAAACGCATATACATCGTAGTGATACCATGCATTCTGACTTCAAAATCGATGTTCTTCGCATTTATCGTCGGACGGACGATATCGATGGTTTCCCGAATGAATTTCGGGAGAAATACGACCGCAGGATGCAGCACCATAGAGTTGCTTGTGATCTTGCTCATATCGAGCACATCGTTGATTATCGACAGCAGATATTCGCCGGAAGCGCCGATCTGCCTGAGATATTCATGCGTTTCGTCGATAGAATCGCTTTCCGCTCCAAGTCCGCTCAATCCGATAACAGCGTTGAGCGGCGTGCGGATATCATGGCTCATTCGCGATAAAAAGTCTGATTTTGCGGCGGCGGCGCTTTGAGCCGACCTCAAAGCTTCTTTCAGCTTCAGCAGCAGCTGCTGCTGCTCGATAAAAATTCCGTTTACGTCGACAAGCGTCATCAAAAAGGTTTTACGCTCATAATCGATCAGCGTAAACTGTAATTGCTTGCGCCTTATCTCGCCGCTTTTTTCACACATACTGAAATTAAATTTATAAACGTCGCCGTTTTTTATATGCTCAAAAACATTGTCGATCTTACAGCCCGCGACTACTCTTTCAACGTCCTCCGCGCAGACATACTGACGAATCAGCTCCTCATTTCTTGCTTCAAACGGCTGATCCTCCCGGAAAAGCCGTTCGCGTCCGGCTGTTTCATAATCTGCGGCGGAATTGACGCTGCCGTCAGCCACGACAAAGAAGTCGTAATCCGTATTCGAAACAGTCTGCATGATCGTTTTCATCACTTTTTCATCAGTAATGTC
>JBAXZA010000114.1:0-6174 GCA_041670545.1 Eubacteriales bacterium
CTTCGCGACCAAATTCTATACAAACGACGGCATATACGATATTGTTGGCAACGATCTTCCGGTGTTTTTCATACGCGATGCGGTGAAGTTTCCCGATGTTATCCATTCGCTCAAGCCCTCGCCGGACAGCAATTTGCGGGTAGCCGAGCGCTTCTGGGATTTCATCTCGCTTACGCCCGAAGCCACACATATGATCACATGGCTGTACAGCGACCGCGGCACAATAAAGGATTACCGGCATATCGACGGCTTCGGGGTCAATACCTATACATGGATAAATTCGGCGGGCGAGCGCAGATATGTCAAATATCACTGGAAAACAATGCAGGGAGTTGAAACCATCGACCGCCGTGAAGCAGAGCGGCTCGCCGGAGAAGATCCGGACATAGCCGTCCGTCTGCTGCGGGAGTCAATAGCCGGCGGTGAATATCCGTCCTATGAGCTTTGCGTTCAGCTTATGACAGATCAGCAGGCGCAGACTCTGCCGTTCGATATTTTGGACGATACCAAAACTTGGGACGAAAACCGTTTTCCGCTGATGAAGGTCGGACTTATGACGCTCGACCGTAATCCCGAGAACTTTTTCAACGAAGTGGAGCAGGCGGCGTTCTGCCCCGGAAATATCGTTCCCGGCGTCGGACTTTCCGACGACAAAATGCTCACCGGACGTTCGTTCTCGTATTTTGACACGCAGCGTCACCGTATCGGGCCGAATTTCGTGCAGCTTCCGGTCAACCGCCCGATAAATCCTGTCGACAATGGTCAGCGCGACGGCGCGATGGCGTATATAACGAATCCGTCGCCGATAAACTATTCGCCGAATTCGCTTGCCGGAGGACGTCCGTATCCCGCGCCCGAGGGCGATTTGCCCGCAGTTTATGCCGAAGGCGAGGTAGGCAATTTCCAAATCGAAAAAACGGACGATTTCACGCAGGCAGGACAGCGTTATAATTCGCTGACGCCTGCCGAGAGAGCCGCGCTCTGCGATAATATCGCCGTCGAGCTTGTCACCTGCCGCGCCGATATCATACAGCGTGTTCTTTCGTATTTTGAGAACGCGTCGCCCGATTTCACCGCCTGCGTGCGTCAGGCAATGAAGCTGTATTGATGTAAAACAGGCGAACGTTTCGCAGCCCGCCGCCGATTAAGGCAATGATGCTCGTTTTGACAGCTTGGTATCCGTGATATTTTCACAAAGAGCCTTTTTGAGGCGTCCGTACCTCTCCTCTCAGCTCGATGAGCTTTGTCGCCCATGAGATGTCGGCGTTGACATCATGCGTGGTCATGAGGACTGTTCCGGGGAATGTTTCGAGCGAGTGCATGAGCACCTCCTTTGAATAAACGTCGAGATGATTTGTCGGCTCGTCGAGTATAATCAGATTGACCGGACGCAGCATCGCAAGACAAAGCCTCAGCTTGGTAAGCTCTCCACCCGATAGGGTGCGCACAGCGTTGAAAAGCAGTTCAGCCTTGATACCGCACGAAAACAGCGCCGCCGACAGCTCCTTCTGAGATTTTTCAGGATAATATTCCTTTGCGAATTCGATAACGGTGACGGCGCGGCGCTTTCCGCGTTTGACGCCAAGGCGTTTCAGCTCGTTTTTGTCAAAATGGGAGAAATTGTATTCGTAATCCTCCTCCTGACGCAGAAAAACGCTTTCGATGCCGTCGCCGTATTCGATATTTCCACTGCACAGCTCAAGCTCGCCGCAGATCGTTTTGAGAAGCGTCGTTTTGCCGACGCCGTTATAGCCTTTAAATATTATCTTGTCGCCGCGCTTGACCGATAGCGTCAAAGGCGGCATGACAGGCGTTTTGTTATAACCGATACTGACCTGCGACAGCGTAAGAATGTTCACCGCCGCGCCGCTCGCGTGACAAAACGCGAACTGCGGCTTGACGATTTCGTCCGGCTTATTGATATGCTCGAGATTATCGAGCATTTTTTTTAGCCATGTCGCCTTGGAGCGTGAAATTCCGCCCATCGCTTCGCCGGAGTTTGCCGCGATATATGTTTCGCTGCGCGCGATGAATTTTTCCTGCGCGATATGCTGTTCAAGCTGAACGGCGTCACGTCGTTCGCGTTCGGCGAGATAATAATCATAGCCGCCCTCATAAACGCGTATTCGGCAGCCAGATATTTCAAAAACGCGGTTAGTAATGCGCGAGAGGAAAGCGGTATCATGCGAAATAACGATATAAGCGCGTTTCATCGAGCAAAGCCAGTCGGCGAGCCAGCCGATATAGGCGATATCGAGAAAGTTGGTAGGCTCGTCGAGTATGAGCAGATCGTCGTCAGATAACAGCAGACGTCCGAGTATAAGCTTGGTTTTCATACCGCCTGAAAGCTGCGATATGCTTTTTTCACGGTCGGCATCGGTAAAACCGAGTCCCGCGATGACATTGTCGAGCTTCTTCGGTATGCGGTCGAATTCATGCTCGTCGAGATAATCGGAAAGGCGTCCGGCACGCGTCACGGCGCGCATCATTTCCTCCTCCGGCAGCTCGGAGATCGAGTCGTATATATCGTTCATGCGGCGTTCGGTTTCATAAAGCGCGTCGAAAGCGCCGTCGAGATATTCGTAAACGGTGAGCGAGCGGTCGAGATCGGCGTATTGATCGAGCTTTCCGATACGAAGCGACGCGGAGCGGTCGATGCTCCAGCTGTCCGGGACAAGCTCTCCGCAGATGATTTTAATCAGAGTGGATTTTCCGCAGCCGTTCGGTCCGACAAGACCGATGTGATCCGGTATGCCGTCGGGTTTTCCGTCCCCGACCGTCAGTGAAGCGCCGCTGAATATGGTCTTTCCGGCATATGCCATGTCCAGATTATTTATGTTGAGTATTCTCATAATAATTCACCTTTTGTTGTATGATAAGGAACATCTGAATAATGTGTAATTCGTCGTCGCAAACGTTGAAATACAAGGGCTAAACGCCCTTGATTTCAACGCGCCGGCGAATTAATCAGAGGTTCTCTAAATAAAATTTTGATCGATTACAGTAATGTGACAGCAAAATTCAGTTTATAAAAACAGAGAGGCGGGGCGCCGTTCTCGCGGTCTGCAAAATACCGCAAAAGGGAAGCGCCCCGCCTTGTCCGTAAATGCTGCGGTGTTATAACGCAATACAGCGTTAAAACTCAATATGCGTTACACCGCAAAAGAAAAACGGACAGCCGAAAGCCGTCCGTAATAAAACGATATGACGCGAAAAAACGTTCGCGGTCACCGAATATCATTATAGGCGCGGCTGTAACGGCAAAAATGGGCAGACTTCCCCCTTACAGCCGCATTGCATATGGAAAGCGTGCGAACGGAAGTGCAGATGAAACATCCGGCGCATAAAAGTCTGATTGCCATTATAACCTCACCTCTTTATACTATATTTTTAGTCATTATAGCATACAGCTCAATAATTGTCAAGCGAAAAATACCGCACTTGACAAATATCTTGTTGATAAGCTGTTTGCAGTGATTTTATAAACAAGCTTCAGAGCAATATCCTTAAATTAACATAATGACTATTTGCATATAAAAACGTCAGCTATTATGTGCAATTACGCCAATTTTAATTTACGGAATGATATTGACAAATATGCAAAATTATGTTACAATAAAATTAACAATTTTAAGGGGGAATCGATCATATGCTTCGTAAAATTACATCATGTGTATTGACGCTGTTTATCATGGCATCACTTTGTGTAACTGTATCAGCAAGATCCGAATATCAAATGAAAAGCTGTACGGCTTATACCGGTGACATTACTGTTGACGGTGATATTGATGAGCTTTGGAATTATGTTGAATGGATTCCTGTCACTAATCTGAAGGCGGGCGACTGGGTCGACGATACATCGATAACACCTGCGGATTATGCAGCTCTCAACTGCAAGGTTATGTGGAATGGAGCCGACACACTTTACATACTTTTCGATGTAAAGGATAAGGTCGTAACCACAAGTCAGCCTGTCGATACATGGAGAATGGACAGCGTTGAGTTCTACGTCGATGAGGACAACAGCCGTGAGGGAACAATTCAAGACGACGCTTCGCAGACACGTATTCTTGCTGAAGCGGGTGAAGCCTCGTCAGATCACTGGGTATCCGCCGCAAAGCTTACAGATACTGGTTATGTAGTAGAGGTCGCTTATAAATATTTTAACGTTGCTGTAAAAGACGGAACAGTTTCCGGCTTTGATCTTCAGGTAAACGACGATGCGAACGACGATGGCAACCGTGAAGCCTGCCTCGGATGGTGCGATGTTGACGACAGCGCCTCCGGTTCTAACGAAAAATGGGGTGAGATAAAATTCTCCTCGACTACTGTCGAGTCATTTATACCGGTAGCAGAGGAAGCTGCGGAAGCGGCAGAGGAAGCCGCTCCGGTAACAGATGAAAGCGCGGCTCCGGCGCAGACCGCGGCGCAGACCTCGGATACGGCGTCAGCTTTCGCGGTATTGGCTTTAGTTTCCGCTTCAGCTTATATCGCCGTGAAGAAATTCCGTTCCTCTAATTGACCTATTAAAAATCACATAAAATCATAAACAAAGCGCCGTCTGACAGGAAAAATATGTCGGACGGCGTTTTGTTTATGACAAATTGCATTTTTTACCCTGTAATATTGACATACACTCGATAATGTGGTAGAATTCTCGTAAAATCAGTTAGTATGGGGGATATAAAAATGCAGAAAATAGACGTCGCGGCATACATATGGCCGTCCTATACCGGAGATGAACAGCGTTCCCGTATGTTTTGGGGAGAGGGAATGGGCGAATGGCAGACCGTTAAAAACTCAAAACGCAAAACGCCGTCGTATTACTGGAACCGTAAGCCCTTGTGGGGCTATGAAAACGAAGCCGACCCATATGTAATGCAGTCGCAGATAGACTGCGCGGCGGATCACGGCGTCAACGTGTTTATTTACGACTGGTATTGGTACGACCGCCGTCCGTTTCTCGAACAGTGTCTTGATAACGGCTATCTTCGCGCGAAAAACAACGATCGCGTGAAATTCTATCTGATGTGGGCAAATCATGACGCCAACCACCTTTGGAATATCGATCAGTCGGACGAAAACGGCAATACCGTCATCTGGCAAGGCTCGCAGGACAGAGCGCAGTTTGAGATAATCGTTCACCGCGTGATAGAAAAGTATTTTTCGCAGCCGTCGTATTATAAAATCGACGGCAAGCCCGTCTTTATGATATATGAGCTTTTGAATCTCATAAACGGACTCGGCGGCATCGACGCGGCTGTGGACGCGCTCGAATGGTTTCGCGCCGAAACTGTCCGTGCCGGCTTCCCCGGACTGCATTTGCAGGCGGCGGCATGGCGTCAGAACGGTACGAATCTGAGCGGCGTCGACTCAAACGCCGGAGGAGTGAGCAAAAACGATTTCGAGCGGCTCGCTTTCGACAGCATCACGCATTATCAGTTCGTGCATTTCACCTCGATGAACCGCGATTATTCCGAGGTGCTTGGCGATGTCGCGAAGGAATACGCTAATATCGGCGATAATTATAAACAGGCGTATTATCCGCACGTTTCGATAGGCTGGGACAACAACCCGCGCTATAAAAGTTTTATAGATCACGTCTGCCGTGGGAATACACCCGAGATGTTCGAAAAAGCGCTCCGCATGGCGAAGGAATACGTCGAGGCACACCCGTCGCAGCAGCCGCTTGTGACAATCAACAGCTGGAACGAATGGACGGAAACGAGCTATCTCGAGCCGGATAATCTGTACGGCTATGGCTATCTTGAAGCCGTCCGCCGCGTGTTCTGCGAATAAGGAGGATTATTATGTTTATAATGACAAGCGGCGGAGATGACGCTGGCTACATTGCTTCCGGCGAAACCGAAGGAGCGGCATATGCGGCGCTTCGCTCTGTCGCGCTTGACGGAATAAAGAGCGTTTCAATTGAATTTTCGGGAAGTGCGAACACCTCGCTCGCCGAGCTTCATATCGATTCGCCGGATGGCGCGGTGATATGCGTCGCGGCGCTGTCAAGCATGGGTGAGCGCGACACAGCGCGTCAGGATATCGCCGCGATGTCCGGCACACATGACATTTACATTATAATAGACGGCGGCGCGAAGCTCTGCGGCGTTTCGTTTTGCATGGCGGGAGCGTACGAGCAGATCGCCTATGTCCCGACCGACGAAG
>JBAXZA010000115.1:0-6173 GCA_041670545.1 Eubacteriales bacterium
CGCCATCTCGATTGGTGAAATGAGCGCGCGGCAGGCGGGGATTATGCCCTTTTCGGAGGGGGCGGTGAGGTCGCTGTTCGTGCCGATGAGCTTTGCGCCCCGCTGCACGAGGCGGACGGCGTGCTCGATTTTTTCATAGCTGAGCGAACGCGTTTCACCGAAAACCACATAATCAGGGTTGTAATCGTTCATCGAAATGCCGGCGTCGTAAAGCGCGTTTACAAGTCCGGGTTCACCTATGACATAGGCAGAGCCGTTCGGACACTGGCTTGCGAGAAACGACGCCGTGGCGAGCGCGGAGGTGTAGAAATGCTCCTCCGAAACGTCCAGTCCCATGCGAGCCAGCTTCTGCGCAAGCTCACGCGGTGCGCGTTCGCTCGAGTTTGTGAGAAAGAGGAACATTTTGCCGTTGTCGGTCAGCCACTTCACAAATTCAGTAACGTGCGGGAGCAGTCTGTTGCCGTGATATATGACACCGTCCATGTCGCATATGAACGCCTTTTTTTCTTTGAGAATCTCGGCGGGGTTTTTTGTTTCCATCGTCAAACTCCTTTGATATCTTCTTATATTATTACACATCCGCGGGTGACGCGGCGTCTTTCCTATATTATACACCGTCCCGCCGAAATTGTACAGCGTTTTTTTATAAATGTATCTTATGCCGGATAAAAACAGCGTTTTGCGGAATTATATACAAAAACACCGATTGATATTTTAGCAAAAGCGCCAACACATTCGCGCACAGACGTTAAAAGCAGACACGGCGGTGCGTGTATACGGAGAAAAACGGAGCATTAGCGAGAAAACGGGAGATAGCGGTTATCTAAATTAAAAAAATCGGACTTTTTTGCAAAAAGCTATTGACAGCGCGCCCGCACTGTGCTATAATAGCGTACGTTGTAAAAGCCGCCGATGTGTAAAAAAGGCGGCGCGCGCCTAAAATCAAAATATCGGCGCGGCGTTAAATAAACGATTTGGAGGAATCAAGCAATGTCCACTTTCATGGCTAAAAAAGAGACTCTTGAGAGAAAATGGTATGTTATAGACGCAGCCGGCAAGCCCCTCGGCAAGACGGCGGTAAAGGCTGCCACAATACTCAGAGGCAAGCATCGTCCCGAATTCACCCCTCATGTTGACTGCGGCGAATTCGTAATCATCATCAACTGCGATAAGGCGGTTCTCACTGGCAAGAAGCTCGAAAACAAGATGTATTATCACCACAGCGGCTATATCGGCGGTCTTAAGGCTGTAAGCTACAAGCAGATCATGGCTACCAAGCCAGAATTTGCAATGGCTCTCGCTGTAAAGCGTATGCTTCCCGACACCACCATCGGCCGCGCCTGCATCGCACGTCTTAAAGTATATCGCGGCGCAGAGCATAACCAGCAGGCTCAGAAGCCCGAAGCTCTCGAGTTTTAATCGAAATTTCAGAGAAAGGATGTACTTTAATAAATGAACACAACATATGCAAGCGCTAAGCCGTATTTCTACGGCACCGGAAGAAGAAAGAAATCCATCGCCCGTGTCCGCATAGTTCCCGGCACCGGCATGATCACTATAAACGGCAAGGATATCGACGATTATTTTGGTCTTGAAACTCTCAAGCTCATCGTCAACCAGCCCTTCGGAGTTACCGAAACAACTGGCAAGTTCGATATCATCTGCAACGTCCGCGGCGGCGGCTTCTCGGGACAGGCAGGCGCTATCCGCCATGGTCTTTCCCGTGCGCTCCTGCTCGCTGATCCCGAATTCCGCGCTGCCCTCAAGAAGGCGGGCTTCCTTACTCGTGACCCTCGTATGAAGGAAAGAAAGAAGTACGGTCTCAAAGCCGCACGTCGCGCTCCCCAGTTCTCAAAGAGATAACCTCTTATTATATACTGCCGCAGAGAGTCGCGCGTTCCGCAGCGTGACAGCATATAACGCGGCATAACGCGGCGACGCCCGCCCTGCTCCGGCGGCCCGGAGAATATCCGCGTTGGAGTAAACGAAAGCGGTCTCGCCGTACGAAAACAGACACCTTGGACGAGACCGCGCGCCGCAGCGCGCGGTCATGTTTTATGATACGCTGTAAGCGAACAATAAAGCTGACAAGGGGGTTATGATGTCGGAAGAACAAAACATTCAGCCGTCTGACGCCGCGTCGTCCTCCGCCGCAAAGCGTGAAGCTGAGCAGCCGGACGAACAAACGGTTAACGAACAAGCGCCGGACGCACAAACGCCGAACGCACAAACGTCGGACGAACAAACGCCTGACGCACAAGCGTCTGACGAACAAGCGCCGGACGCACAAGCGCCTGACGAACAAACGTCTGACGCACAAGCGCCGGACGCACAAACGTCTGACGCTGTGACGGAAAAACCTGATCTCGTATACGACGGTATCGTCGCTTCCGAGTCGGCAAAACCGGAGGAATCCGGCGATGCTCCGAGCGAGGGCGAGCCGGCTGCGGAAGCTGACGGCTCTGACGCCGCCGTACCGCCACGCGATCCGGAAAGCGACGCTCGCCGCGACGAGGTGATGACCGCTCTCGGCGAGAGCGCGGTTTCAATACTCACTGAGGCTTTCAGACCGCAGACCGCACCCGATACCGCCGCGGCTTCCGACGCAGATAAAGCGGCTTCCGACGCCGCGACGGACGAAAAAACGCCGCTTTCCGAGATAACCGACGAATATTTCGGCGGTATCGCCGAAAAGGTGATCGGAGATCTCGAGCGCGGCGGCGCAGCGCCAGAGCCGCAGCCTGCACCTAAGCCGGAGGAGAAGCCCTCCGCCGCGATACGGCCGCCGAAAAGGGCGTCCAAAAACAGCGATAAGATCATTTTGATACCTGTCGCGGTTTTCTGCACGTTCATCGTGGTGGTGCTGCTGGTCAATTTGCTTGACAGCGTTACTCAGCTCGGCGCGAAAACCGTTTATTCGGTGCAGAGCGTCAGCCGCGGCGTCGATAACGCCGTGTTTGAGGCGTACAGACGTCCGATAACCATAACGCTGACCTCTCCGGACGAAAGTGTTACCTCGATGTCGGTCGAGCCGTATACTGTCGGCGAGCTTATCGACGAGCTGTACGGCTCGGTGAGCGGCGAATTTATCGCCAATCTCCCCTCGGATACCGTTTTAACGGACGGCATGGACATAACCATATGGGAAGTGAAGAACGGCACCTACGAGGTAGTCGAAAGCATGACCTATACGACGGAAATCGTCGAGGTTCAGACCATTCCGAAGGGAACTGACGTTGTTGTACAGAGCGGTTCCGACGGAGTCGCCCGCAGAACCTACGCCGATACCTATCTCAACGGCGAGCTTTCCGAATCGGTCGTGCTGAGCGAAACGGTGATAGTCGAGCCGGTGACCGAGGTCGTGTACCGGGGAGTGGGCGGAACGTTCACCGCGAAAAACGGCCGCTCGTACAGCTATTCGTATTATATCGACGTCGAAGCGACCGCTTACGGAGTCGATACCGGCTACGGCGGCGACGGTACGCATACCGCGACCGGCGCTCTCGCACAGTCCGGCGTGATAGCCGTCGATCCCGAAGTGATACCGCTCGGCTCGAAATTATTCGTGACCGGCGATTACAAGGAGATCGGAGTCTGCCGCGCGGAGGATACCGGCGGCGCTATTCTCGGCTCGCGCATAGATATTTATATGGGCAGTGATCTTGAGGCGCAGGTTGCCTTCGGACGCCGCGATATGCGTGTTTATGTGCTCGATTAAGGCGAAAACTGGCTTGAAATTTAATTTTATGCGTATTATATATTGACAAACGGGTAAAAAATATATATAATATATGTTGCGGCGCTATGTGGGTGCCGCAGCGCTCAAACGGAGGAATTTCAGATGCGGATAGATATGAGACCGATACTCAGCGGCGAAACCGATGAGATATCAATCGATTATACCTTCGATCTGCCGTCTGACAGCGCTCCGGAGGGCGTAATATTCACCTCCGGCGCTCATGTCACCGGAAACGTGCATGACGACGGCGGCTATATATCATTAAAAATTGCGGCGGAGGTGCCGTATAAAGGCGAATGCGCGCGCTGTCTTTCGGAGCTTGAAGGAGTTTTCTGCGCCGCGCTCGAAAAGGGCGTAGCAGAAGCGGGAAAGCTCGAAAACGAGGATACCGACGATTATATTATAATCCAAGACAGTACGCTTTCGCTTGACGACACACTCGCCGAGCAGATCGTCCTCGATTTTCCGTCCAAGCTGCTTTGCAGTGAGGACTGTTTGGGACTTTGCCCCAAATGCGGCAAAAATCTTAACGAAGGCGACTGCGGCTGTCCTAAAAAGGAAGCAGATCCGCGTTTGGCAGTGCTTGCCCAGCTCCTTGAAAAAGGCGGCACCGACAGCAAGTGATGATTAACACATAAATATACAGGAGGTGTAGATAAAATGGCAGTACCAAAGACTAAGGTATCGAAGGCAAGACGTGATAAAAGACGTTCCAGCGTGTGGAAGCTTGATCTTCCCGGAATGGTGAAATGCCCCAAGTGCGGCGAATACAATCTCTCTCACAGAGTTTGCAGAGTATGCGGCACCTATGATGGCAAAGAGATCGTCAAGAAGGACGCGTAACCTAACATTTACACGTTCGATCTCTTTCGAGATCGTCAAGAAGGACGCGTAACCTAACATTTACACGTTCGATCTCTTTTGAGATCGTCAAGAAGGACGCGTAACTTCAAAGCTACACGTTCGATCTCTTTCGAGATCGTCAAGAAAGACGCGTAACCTAACATTTACACGTTCGATCTCTTTCGAGATCGTCAAGAAGGACGCGTAACCTAACAGTTTAACGTTCGGCTTCTTATGATTTCAGACGCGTAAGCGGAAATATTACGCGTTCGGTTGCTTAAAAGTTCGGAATAATGTGCTTTACGCACGTTTTTCCGCGTTTTACAAAGCCTTGTCAGACGGACGCGCCTTTGTGCGCGCCCGTCGATTTTTATTATTGGAAAAGGAATGTGTCATGGTTGAAATAAAATCCGTCGATGCCGGCTCGATCGCGTCCGACGCCGGAATATGCGCCGGCGATTATCTGATATCGATAAACGGTCATGATATCGGCGACGTTCTCGACTACCGCTTTTATCTCACCGACTCGCGTATCGTACTCAAAATCCACCGCGGCGCAGAGCTTTTCGATGTCGATGTGGACAAGGACGAATACGACGATATCGGACTCGACTTCGGGGATTATCTGATGGACGCGCAGCATTCCTGCCGCAATAAATGCGTGTTCTGCTTTATCGATCAGCTGCCCGCCGGTATGCGCGATACGCTGTATTTTAAGGACGACGACGACCGTATGTCGTTTTTTCGCGGCAGCTATGTGACTCTCACGAATGTCAGCGACGCCGAGATCGCGCGCATCATCAAAATGCGCCTGTCGCCGATAAATGTTTCGGTGCATACGACAAATCCCGAGCTGCGCGTCAAAATGATGAAAAATCCCGCCGCCGCAAAAATAATGGAGCAGCTGCGGACGCTTGCCGACGCGGGAATCGGACTCAACTGCCAGATCGTACTTTGCCGTGGAATGAACGACGGCGCGGAGCTTGACCGCACCATGCGCGATATATCGTCGCTCTATCCGGCGGTGCAGAGCGTGTCGGTCGTACCCTGCGGCATAACAAAGCACCGCGCGGGACTTTGCGCTCTGACGCCCTTTTCACCCTCCGAATGCCGCGATATAATAGCCCAGGTCGGCAGATTTGCCGACAGCTGTGCGGATAAAAACGGCTGCCGTCTGTTCTTCTGCGGAGATGAGTTATATATAAAGGGCGGACTTGAGCTTCCCGATTTCGATTATTACGAGGATTTCGCGCAGCTTGAAAACGGCGTCGGCATGATAACCTCCGCGCGGCACGAATTTGAACGCGCTCTCGACGAGCTAAGACAAGATGCCGGGGACAGCGCGTCCGGCTTCGATATTAACGCGAAACGGCATATTTCTATCGCGACGGGCGGCTGCGCGTATGAATTTATACGTTCGTCTGTTGAAAAATTAACAAAATGGTGCTATAATTTAAAATGTGACGTTTATAGAATCGAGAATGTTTTTTTCGGTGAGAATATAACCGTGGCTGGACTGCTTACCGGAGCCGACGTCGTAGCTCAGCTCACGGGAAAGGAGCTTGGCGGCACACTTCTGCTCCCCGCCGTC
>JBAXZA010000116.1:0-6104 GCA_041670545.1 Eubacteriales bacterium
CTCATGTTTGAAGCCGCCGCCGTATGGCGCGACCGGATAGCGGCGCTCGATCGTCTGCGTGAAAAACAGAAGGTGGTAGCCTCGCCCGACGCCCAGCACGACGTTTTTGCGCTTTACACCGATGATGTATGCTCCTGTCTTGACGTTTTCTATATCCGCGAGGGAAGCGTTGTCGACAGCGCGTTCTACATCTTTACCGCAGATCAGATAGTCGACGGCGAAACGCTGACCGCGTTCATATGCGACCTCTACACTCACCGCGAATTCATACCGCGCGAGGTGCTGCTCGGCTTCGATATTGGCGAGGACGGAATGAACGAGCTGACAGATTATATACGCGGGCGCACCGGGAAAAAGAATACGGTGCGTGTGCCGGAACGCGGCGAGCTGCGTGCGCTCTGCGATATGGTGTACGACAATGCGAAGCTGCACGCCGATTATTATAAAAACGACACCGCTAAGGACAACGAGGTGCTGGTGAAGCTGGCGTCCATGCTCGGACTCGAGGTCGTACCGGATCGTATCGAAGCGTTTGATATATCGAACCTCGGCAGCGAGCATATCACCGCCGGAATGATAGTCTGCGAGAACGGCAAGCTCAAAAAGAGCGATTACCGCAGCTTCAATATCGCTGGCAGCGGGCATCCCGACGACTACGACGCAATGCGCGAGGCGGTCGAACGCAGACTTTCGCACCGCGAGAGCGCACCGGATCTTATATTGCTCGACGGCGGCAATGGTCACGTTTCGGTCATACGCGAACTTATAGCAAAGCTCGGACGCGATGAAATACCGGTGTTCGGAATGGTCAAGGACGATTATCATAAAACGCGCGCTCTCACCACGGACAGCGAGGAAATATCGATAGCTCGCGATCAGGCGGTGTTCCAGTTCATATATAAGCTTCAGGAGGAGGTTCACCGTTTCACTGTGTCGAAAATGTCACAGGCGAAGTCCAGATCGCTGCGCACGTCAACTCTCACCCGCATCGACGGTATTGGAGAGGTGAAGGCTAAGGCTCTGCTTGCCAAATTCGGGAGCATGAGCGCGATAGCGGCGGCGACGCTCGAGCAGCTTACATCGGTTCGCGGCATCAGCGACGCCAACGCCGACGCCATACAGCTTTATTTTAAAATAAAGCAGTAACCGTCAAATCGTTGGAACGGTCAGCGCATATTTCCGGCGGCATATGAATCGATTTGCAATACTCCTCATAAATTAGAAAAATACCGCTGTGTCACAGCGGTTTACAGCAGATGTTGAGGAACATCTGAATAATGTGTAATTCGTCGAAGCCAATGTCGAATTAATCAGAGGTTTCTTAAATACGAAAGGAAAAAACAACATGAGAATAATTACAGGCAGCGCACGCGGCATATCGCTGCGCACACTTGACGGAGAACTGACGCGTCCGACAGCTGAGCGCGTCAAGGAAGCGGTTTTCAGCATGGTACAGTTTGAGCTTGAGGGACGCCGCGTGCTCGATCTTTTCGCTGGCTCGGGTCAGCTCGGACTCGAAGCGCTTTCACGCGGCGCGTCGAGCGCGGTTTTTGTCGATTCCAATACCGACGCCTGCGCCGTCGTCCGTGAAAACGCGCTGAAAACGAAGCTTGCCGACCGTACCGTCGTGCTCAATATCGACGCCGCGCGTTATCTCAAGCAGTCGGCAGGGCGCGAAAAATTCGATATCGTTTTGATCGATCCTCCCTATGCCGCCGGACTTATTCCGGGTATGCTCCAAATGCTCGCAGAGGGCGATATTATAAAGGATAACGGCGTCATAGTCTGCGAATCCGATAAAAAAACGCCGTTTGAGCTTGAGGGCTTTAACGTTCGCCGGCACAACCGCTACGGACGCATATTTGTGACCCTGCTCGAACGCTCCGCGCCGGAGAACGATGGGGCGGAGGAGGAGCAGCGGTGACACGCGCTCTCATCTGCGGAACGTTCGATCCGGTCACCCTCGGTCACGCCGATATAATCGGACGAGCCGCCGGGATATTTGACGAGGTCGTCGTCTGCGAATTTGTCAACAGTGAGAAAAAAACTCTGTTTACGGCTGAACAGCGGCTCGAAATGCTCAGAATCACCGCGCGGCAGTATAAAAACGTCCTGTGCGACGCATCGCCGAGCATGACCGCCGATTATGTGCGTGAAAAGGGTATTGACGTTATCGTCAAGGGTATACGCAACGTCAGCGATTATGATTATGAAACGATGATAAGCGGCGTCAACGCCGCCCTCAATCCCCGTGCGCAGACGCTTTTCATGCCCTGCGCCGGAAAATACGCTCATATCTGTTCGACGACAGTGCGCGAGATGCTTAAATATAATGTTTCGCTTCGCGGCTGGGTTCCCGACGAGGTCGCCGATTATATCGCGGTTTTGCGCGTATAAACGCAAAATGGAATAAAATACCTCGTGCAAATATATAATCCGTACACAAAATTTTGTTGAAATTGTCAAACTATTACTGTATAATAATTCTGTTGCGATATCTGTGATTTCAAATATAAAAAAATGAGCGCCGCTGCACGGCGCGGCGGAGGACGGCGTATTGGACAGCTTCAACCACTATTCGGTAATGCTCGGCGAATGTATCGACGGGCTTGCGATAAAACCGGACGGCAATTATGCCGATCTGACGGCGGGCGGCGGAGGTCATTCGTTTGAAATAGCGAAACGGCTCGGCGCAGGCGGACATCTTTACAGCTTTGATACCGACGAGCGCGCCATTGATGCCTGCCGTGAGCGGCTCGCGTCCTATTCCGACCGCGTGAGTCTTATCCACGCGAATTTCGAGCGTATCGCCGAATTTTTATCCGGCGTGACGCTTGACGGCATAATGTGTGATCTCGGCGTGTCGTCCTATCAGCTCGATACGCCCGAGCGCGGCTTTTCGTATATGCACGACGCGCCGCTCGATATGCGTATGGATACCGACGCTGATTTTTCGGCTTACGATGTTGTAAACGGCTACGACGAGCGCCGGCTCGCCAAGGTTCTGACCGATTGGGGCGAGGAACGCTTCGCCGGACGCATCGCGTACAATATCTGCGGGCAGCGCGGCGTAAAGCCGATAGAAACGACGTTTGAGCTGAACGACATAATCCGCCGCTCGATACCAAGAAGGAATCAGGACGGCGGTCACCCCTCAAAGCGGACGTTTCAGGCGATACGCATCGAGGTCAACCGTGAGCTGGATGTTATCGAGCCGACGGTTCGCTCGGCAGTATCGCTGCTCGCTCCCGGAGGACGTATGTGCGTTCTGACCTTTCATTCGCTTGAGGACCGTATTGTCAAGCAGACCTTTAATTCGATGATAAACGGCTGCACCTGCCCGCACGATTTTCCGGTATGCGTATGCGGCTTTCGTCCAACGATAAAGCTGATAACGCGCAAGCCGGTCACGGCGTGCGAAAGCGAGCTTGCCGAAAACAGCCGTTCGCACAGTGCAAAGCTGCGTATAATCGAGAAATTGTAAATATTCAGATAAAAAGCATAAATATGATAATGACACAAAATAGCGAGCCGTATGGCATAAAAGCAAACGGCGAAAAATATTCCGGAGAGGAGACGTCGGTATGACTGCAAACGGCGCGATAAGCGCTGCCAAAATCCGTACATATACCTTTGATTCAAGCCCGACGAGGATTCGCCGAAAAAAAACGTCCGATACCTCTCCGGGTGCTGTCAAGCGCGCGGACGCCGGGGCGCTGAATATACCGTCGGCGAGCACCCGCAGTGCGACCGGCGCAAAAAGCGTATCGGCGAGCGCCCGCGGAGCTGCCGGCGCAAAAAGCGTATCGGCGAGCGCCCGCGGTGCGACCGGCGCAAAAAGCGTATCGGCGAGCGCCCGCAGTGTGACCGGCGCAAAAAGCATATCGGCGAGCGCCCGCGGTGTGACCGGCGCAAAAAGCATATCGGCGAACACCCGCGGCTCAAGAACGGCGCGGCGCTCGGTTGACGATATAAGGCTGAAGCGCGCGCTTGAAGCGGTTGAGGGCAAAAAGGCAAAGGAAAAAGACGAACCTAAGATACATACGGTGGCGTCGCTGCGGCGCATACCGTTTCCTACGGCGGTCATATTCATGACCATCATCTGTACGGCACTGTTCATGGGAATGATAATGAGCTTCGTTCGCATAAACGAAATGACGATAGAGCTTGAATCGCTCGAACGGGACGCCGCCGCGCTTGCCAAAACGCAGAGCGAGCTTACGCTGTCGCTTGAGAAGAAGAACGATCTGCGCGAGATTGAGCGTTACGCCACAGAGGAGCTTGGCATGGTCAAAATCGATCAGCTTGCGAAAAAATATATCACGCTCGACGTCGCGGAAAAAATTGAGCTTACAGACGAAAGTACAGGCGGCGGGAACGCGGTTTCCGACTTCTTTTCTGACATTTTGAATAATATCCGCGACTTCTTTGCGTACATCGGATAACGAAACGAACGGCAAATAAGCTGTATACGCGGCTTCTTTGCATATATCGGATAACGGAACGCATATAATTTACGGACAAGGCGCGTTCATCGCGCATTTTTCGCAGACCGCGCAAAGCGGCGCAAAAAAGGTGGAAATATGGCAGAAAAAAATCGAAGAAACGAACGTATACCGGCGAGAAGCTTCATTATCATCTTGATTTTCATCGCGGGGTGGATGGTCATAATCGGTGCGCTGACGTATTATCAGATCTTCCATTATGATCAATACCGCGCGAAGGTTATCGATAATGTGCAGACGGAAACGACGGTTTCGGCGACACGCGGCACGATCTATGACCGCAATATGAACTCGCTCGCCACAAACGCCACGGTCTGGCGCGTGTTTATCTCGCCGCGCGATATCACGGACGAGGAGCAGAAGCAGATAATCGCGCAGGGGCTGTCACAGCTGCTCGAGGTCGATTATTCCGCGGTGATCGAAAAAGCGAACAAGGTAAACCGCGCCGATGAAACCATAAAAAAGAATATCGACGAGGACGCCTACGCCGCATTGAACGCTTTCATCGCAGAAAACGATCTCGACAGTCAGATTCATCTCGAAGCGTCGACAAAACGCTACTATCCATACGGCTCGCTCGCCTCGCAGGTCATCGGCTTCGTCGGGACGGACGGCGGTCTGCTCGGGCTTGAAATGCAGTACAACACAGAGCTGACCGGCACTCCCGGACGCTATATAACCGCGCGCAGCGGCAGCGGAAAGCGTATGCCGTTCAAATATGACAGCTACATAGACGCCGTCAACGGCGCGAATCTGGTCACGACCATCGATCTGAACGTCCAGTATCTGCTTGAAGCTCAGCTCGAGTCGACCTATAACGATTCTGACCCGCTCAACCGCGTTACCGGCATCGTCATGGACGTCAACACCGGCGGTATACTCGCGATGGGAACGTATCCGGACTTTGATCTCAACGATCCTTATACGCTTGATGAGAATTCGCAGTCGAAGCTCGACAGCAGCGGCTATACCTACGACAGCGACGAATACAACGAATATTATTGGGATCTGCTCTATTCGCTTTGGAAAAACAAGGCGGTTTCCGAGCTTTACGAACCCGGCTCCACGTTTAAAATTATAACTACCTCGATGGCGCTTGAGGAAAACCTCGTGTCGTTTGACGAGCAGTTCACCTGTACCGGCACCTTTTTTGTCGACGGTTACAGTAAGGCGATACACTGCCATAAGCTGGTAGGTCATGGCACACATCCGTTCTCCTATATGCTCCAGCAGTCGTGCAATCCGACGCTGATGACCGTTGCGGCACGCATCGGACGCGCCAAATTCTATGAATATTTCCAAGAATTCGGATATACCGAAAAAACCGGAGTCGACCTGCCGGGTGAGGCATCATCGATATACCACAGCTACAGCGGCTTTAATCAGGTCGAGCTTGCCGTATATTCGTTCGGTCAGACCTTCAAGGTCACGGCGCTTCAGCAGCTGACCGCCATATGCGCGGTCGCGAACGGAGGAAATCTCGTGACACCGCACGATGTATCGGCACTTGTCGATGCCGACGGAAACGTGTTGAAATCCTCCGATACAGAGGTGAAACGTAAGGTCATAAGCACGGAGGTATGCGCCGAGATCGCCAAG
>JBAXZA010000117.1:0-6067 GCA_041670545.1 Eubacteriales bacterium
ATCGCATCGGATTGCGCTGGCGTCCATTTAACCTCGTTTGCGCTCATTATACGTCCTCCTTTGAATTTTCGTCGGTCGCCGCTTCAGAAGCGCCGTCTGACACCGTCATATCCTCGCGTCGGCAGACCGGACGCATAGGGCAGTAGCGGCAGGCGTCGTGGCGCTTTGATTTAAGCGGGCGGACGTCCATTTTTCCGCGCTTCATCTCACCCGCGAGCGCCCGCACCGATTTTTCGACCTCGCCCATGAGAGCTTCAAATTCGTCGATGCTCCGAACGGGCGACGCCGCGGTAAAATCGCCGTCGCGCTTGACCTTGACCGGGATAAAATGACCGCCGAGGTCGGCTTCCATTGCGGAGAGCACCTCCTTGTCGGAGATGAGCAGTCCGCGCCGTCCGATGGTGTCGAGCGCGCGGGTTTTGATATCGTCGGGTGCGGCGTCGCCGTTGAGGGTTATCTCCGGCGCTCTCGCCGCAAAATAGAGCATTCCGGCGGGCAGAACGCGTCCGTCGGCAGATATCCCGACGCGCCGCCGCAGCTCGTCCGACGGATTTTTCCATATTGAGAACAAATAAAGCAGCATCTGAAGATTTATGCCCAGCTCGATGTCTGAGAGCGAAAAATCCTTTGCTCCTGTCTTGTAGTCGACGACGCGGACATAAACGTCGCCGCCGCTGACATAGGTGTCGACGCGGTCGATAACGCCGTAAACATACACCGAGGTTTTGTCGGCAAGCTGTACGCGAAGCGGACGCACCGTTCCGCCGTCCTTGATCTCAAGCTCAAAGAACGACGGCTTGAAGCTGCTTTGTGAAAATTCATCGAGCAGATTGCGTATGAGCAGAGCCGATGTGCGCTTGAGCCGACCGAGCAGACCGCGGATGCGTCCGTTATCTGTGCCGCGCAGGATCTTATCGGCATAGCTGCCGATGATGTCGTCGAGCATAGCCGATATTTCCTCGTCAGAAAGTCCGGCGGAGATGAGATTTTCATCGTCTGCGCGGCGCATAAAGACTTCGAGCACTCGGTGAACGAGCGTTCCGATATCAGACGCGCGGAATGCTGCGCGTTTCTGTTCCGAAAGCTTCAGCACATATTTGCAGGCGAAGGAAAACGGACAGAGCGCATAGGCGTCCAGCCGCGATTGGGTAAGCGCGGTATCATCGCCGAAAATATCGCGTGCGGTAGCCTCTGTGAGCGTTTCATCCGAAAGTGATACAGGAGAGCGCAGCGCCGCGAGACGCGCCCTGCCGTCCTCCGTGCTTTCCGCGATACCGACGATGGCGTCGGCGAGGCTATCTCGTCGGCTGTTCTGTATATTACCGAGATATTCGTACAGATTTTCGCGTATACAGATATCGCCGATGCCGCACGTTCCGCGAAAGCTGAGCGTTTCCACAGCCGGAAAGAGCGTTTTGACGCGTTCTATCGCCGACGACGGACGCCGTGCGCCGCCGGTGAGGTCTCCAGTGACATACGATAAGCTCACGCTGTCCGACGCGCAGGAAACAGACATATAAAAGAACAGCAGCTCGTCGGACGCCGCGCGGTCGCTTCCGGGCGGCAGCTCGATTCCAAGACCAGATAAAATTTCGCGGTCGCGGTCGCCGAAAACGGCGTTCTGCGACGCCGCCGCTGGAAATACTCCGTCGTTCACACCCATAACGTAAACGTGACGCGCGCCGGAGGTACGCAGCATTGCCGCGCCGCCTATCGTTATTTCATCGAGCGAAGCCGGCAGATGCCCCATATCGGTTTCGGAGAGCAGCATGGTGATAAGCTCGGAAAGCTGTCTGATGTTGACCCTGTCGCCGCCGGCTATTTTGACGAGCGTGTCGAGCGATTCCATGATCAGATTCCATAAAAGCACGCTTTCGCCGCCGACTACGGTATCGTCCGCCGCGTCCGACTCGAGTTTTTCGCGTATTCCGGCGTCGCAGAGGAAATTATAAAGCGCCGCGCAGGCTCCACGGACGGTATCGTCCTTTTTCAGCGCGTCGGAAAGCTTCAGAAGCGGTGCGGATATCCTGTCGCGCAGCTCTGCGATATGTGACAGCGCGAGCGCGTCGGCTTCGGTGAATATTTCGCTGTAACCGCGCGGACAGTAATTCCATTCGAGTCCGTCATACCACATCCGTCCCGAAATATTCCATGTCATGACATAATTTTCAAGTACATTGCATTCATCATAATCGATTCCGGCGAGTCCGGTTTTGATGTATGAAATGACATCACCGGCGCGCCAGCCATAGATAAGCACGGTAAGCGCCGAGAGCAGCATACGTATATACGGCTTTTCGGTCAGAATAGTCCGTGTGCTGAAAAAATACGGCATATTGTATTTTTCGAGCGTAACATCGATAACTGAGCGGTAGCTCTCGATATCACGCGCGATAATAACGAAATCGCGGTAGCGCGCGCCGCCGCGTATCTTTGTATGAATATCGCGTGCTATCGCTTCCGTTTCGCCGTATACGTCGGAGCATTCGAATATGCGTATCGAAGGGCAGAGCTTGTCGGAGATCGCCGTCTGAGCTGCTCCCCATATATTCTGTGAGAGCGCGGCGACGTCGGCGCTGCGAAAATTCTTCAGATCGCGGAGAACAATATCCTCCCCGCAGCCGGCTCCGGCGTCGGAGGCAATTCGGCGCAGCGCCCTGTCTGTGCGGCGTATGCCGGAAAACGCGATCGAGCGTTCGCCGGGCAGGGTGCAGAGTGCCGCGTAAAGCTGATCGCAGCCAGCGAGTATGCGGCGTATGACGGCGTATTCCTGCGGTGTAAAGGTGGTGAACGAATCGATATAGACGTTTGCGCCGCCGAAAAAATCATGTTCGTCTAAAATTCCGCAGACGCGGTCGAGATCGTCGTAAGGATCGCTGTAATCGATGTGCAGCAGCTTTTCGTACGCCGAATATATCAGCGCGATATCGCTCGCGCGGTGAAGCAGCGCACCGTCGCCTAACATGTCGCAGGCGGAGAGCAGCGCGGACGGTGTCACGCCGTAGGTTATGAGATCCCTGACTGTATCGAGCAGCATTTCGATGAATTTCCGGTCGCGCAGCGTGACGCCCGATGTATAATCGGTGAGCTGTCCCGAAAGCGAGCAGAGCGCGCGCCACATTACGAGCGACTTGCCGGCGGGAGAAATATAATTTGAGTAAAGACCGCCGTATTCTCGGAATATCCTATTTGCCAGACGGCTGAAATTCAGCACCTCGATGCTGTCAGTACGGACTGCTCCGGCGCTGTCAAGACATTCGGCGACCATTCGCTCGGCAGTGACAGCCTGCTGCTCGGGAACGATGAGATACGCTCTCACGCCGCGCTGCGCGTCGCCGCGAAGCATATCGCAGATGAGCTTTTCCTTGCCCGAGCCGCTTTTGCCGTAAATAATGTGCAGCATATCAAACCCCCGTAGTTGTTTTGTTGACGTTTATTATGCTCCGGTGTGCGGCGCATAAAATTAAAAGCAGAAACGCCGCGATCATGTAAATATGAAAAGAACCTGAAACACAGGGTATCCAGGATTCCACAAAAAGTACTGCTTTGGTTTAAATCGTTTTGCGTAGATTGTAGTGATAAATCTATGGCATTGTTTAATGCACATTTGACGAAGTATTCAGACTAATATTTTTTCTGCTGCCATATTTATATGTTCAATGATATGTCCAATATTTCCTTCGCCTGCATACTGTGTTGAATCAAAAAAATCGCAATCAGTATCTGACCAATATAAGTCGTTTTCGTCACCGGCAGCAGCAATTGCTTTGTTCAATTTACCTGCATAAACTTCCACATAACAATTATCTAAATAATAGGTAAAATCCATTAGGTGGGTAAGTTTAATATCTTTTTTAGAAATTGCTGTTTCTTCAAATAGTTCTCTATATGCAGCCTTCTCACCGTCTTCACCAGCTTCAATTTTACCGCCTACAAAATTCGACAGACCTTTGTATGGATTTTTTTTACGCCTACACATTAAAAGTTTATTTTTGGACTGATTATAAACGGCAATTATATTGTAACCTTGCATTATTCAGACCTCCTTCAGCAAAAATAAAAACTGTTGCATATCAAATAAGCACCATAACTTTGGTAACAAAATTACGGTGCTTTTATGGCAAATGCTAATAATTTTGATACAGGGTGCAGATTTTCAAAGGAAAGTTCTGCGCGGGTTTCAGCCGTTCTGCTCTGATATAACCGTTCTGTGGAGGTGCTGACTGATAGATTTACTATTTCATATTATGTTCATAATGCGTGATATGCTTCCATAACAGAAGATACAATTTCACTTATCGGCTTTGCAGAGTCAATTTGAATGATTGGACAAGTCAATGTATCCGCCCATTTATCGATTACCTCTAAATTTCTTGTCTGTGCAAATTTGATGAATCTTTCCCTGTCCTCATAAATATCACCGCCCGGCATGGCGCGTTCACCGTGCTTTTCTATCGCTCTGTTCCTGATACGCTCCATGCGCAGGTCAACAGGAGCAGATAAGAAAATCCCCAACTTAAACATAGAAACGATTTCATCGCCGTAATCTCCAGTCACTCCTGAAAAAACAAATGCACCATGCCTTTTTATATCAGCAAGCATCTCACGAATAACATCATCTTTCGTATGTGGATGCTGATAAAAGATATCCGATTTATCAAAATAATAATTTTCAACATCAATATGTTTAAAATTCAACGCCTTAGCAAGTTCGTGGCCAAGTGTGGTTTTCCCGCTACCATTTGCGCCGAAGATAACAATACCATCCGTCACTTTCATATCTCTGCACACCACCTATAATATCATTGATTTTTACAACAGAGTAAATAATAATCACCGTAACTTTGGTATCAAAATTACGGTGATTATATGGTGGAGACGAGGGGGCTCGAACCCATGACCTCACGGATGTGAACCGTGCGCTCTGACCAGCTGAGCTACGCCTCCTAAGCTGTGTATTATTTTACCACAGCTTTTTATAAATGTCAAGAGAAATTTTTAAGGCAATACTTTATAATTCACATTTACGATGAAGCGAGGGGAGTCGAACCCCTGCGCTTCAATAACATAAAAATGTGAATTTACAAATATGTGATAATGTTCAGACTCTGCCGGAAAATGACGTGCCGGCGGCGTAAGCTCCGTGTCGGCGCGTTTAAAAGGTTTAAACGGAAAGCAGATCACAAACGGCTTCGCTAAGCTGAGCCGGAAGCACCTCGTTGCGGACTAAAAGCTGAAACATAGTCTGAGCGGTATCGTGGCTGCGGGCAATATCGTAAACGAAGCCGGTCACAAAATCTCCCGGATCATCGTCCTTAGAAAGTACTGAAAAAACGGAAAAAATATCGTTTGCCGGTCCGGCTGAGTCCCGGCTGTTTTTTATCAGGTTGTACATAAGCGTGTGATCAGCGCCCCCGAGTGACAATTTTATCGACACACATGAAATCTCGGATGCGTTTTCAACATTATGCATAATATTTACCTCCGTTGATTGATTGTAATTTAACATAAAATATTAATTGATGAATAATATATTATATATTATTGATAATATATAGATAATTCTTAACACAATTGTTATTTTAGCAGATTATACCAAGATTGTAAATAAGAAGATTACGACAGAGTTCGACAAAACATTACCGGAAATGTCGGTATTCTAACCTTAAATAAAGACTCTTTGTGCCGGTTAACGAACCTTGATGTATATTTTTTATATATATGCACAATACAAAAGCAAATATCTTCCAATTATTCAAAATACTGAGTATAATACTTAAAAACCAACGATTTTCTATGTCATAAAATGGCATAACTGAAATTTATCATAAATACAGAAAAAAATCACAAATTTTATATCTAAATATCGTTATTTTGGATATTTACAAAGACGAGGTACAAAGGTATAATATATACGCTGATATTTACGGAAAACGACGGAATACGCACGCGGCTGCCAAGCTCATGGCAAAACCGGTGTATGAAATTACCGCCGTTTTTTTATTTGTTCATATAATTTTTCATTAAATGTATTTGATTTTCGGCATATAATATGATATAATTAACG
>JBAXZA010000118.1:0-6036 GCA_041670545.1 Eubacteriales bacterium
CCGCGATCATAACCTTTTCCGAAGCCTGGAATATGGTCGAACAGCCGCAGGCTATGATGGACGACCGTTTGAAACGACCGTTATCGCTTTTACTAAATAGTATTTTCCGCTCCTCCGCAGCTGAAAATATTGCGGGAGTGCTTTTATTCATCATACCGCCGCTTATATTGCTCTATTCCTTTCGAGTGGAGCTTACAAAGCTGCTGCTTGTGGAAAGAAAAGCAAAAAACAAAATTTCCGCTCCAAGCAGGGCGATTGCGGGAATGCTTATAGTATGTATGCTGTTGACGGCTGTATCTGCGTTTATATATAAAGCTGTAACGCCGTCAGCTTATGCGATTCTTCCCGCGAAAGCGAAGCTCGGGGAGAACTTATATTCCTGCGTCATACCGACGGCAGCTGTTTCGTCGGATAATAAAATTTACGTCGCCGTTCCCCGAAAAACGGTTATGGGCATAAGCTATACAGCGTATGAATTTGACGTTGAGATCGAATACTCGGACGGCGTAAGCACCGCGATCGAATGGGGTCCGGAGAATAAGGATAAAGTAATAATTTTGGCGTGTGAACGCGAGATAAAATCGGGCGATAATGTAATTATTGTGTTAAATTCCGATCCGTCGGATGGAAAAGCGATAATAAAAATTAATGACGAAAATGAAATATCGGAGATTTGTTTACTACTTGATGCTCTGCGAATACCATACAGCACTGCTGAGTGCGATGGCGGATATCAAATTGAAACAAGAGCAGATCTGACAGATATTGTCAAAAGCATATGCCATGCAAATAATACGGTGGTTATTGAATAAAGCATTTCGCTGCACTGGAAATAATCGGTATAGTTATAAACATTGTATAAAATAACTTAATAAAATTCCAACAATAATAAAATTTTATAGTGTCTATAAATATTTCGTGATTTTTCATTTTATGAACAAGACCTAACTAAGGAACATCTGAATAATGTGTAATGCGTCGACGCAAATGTTGAAATACAAGGGCTAAACGCCCTTGATTTCAACGCGTCGGCGAATTAATCAGAGGTTCCCTAACGTGAGTTCAACGCAATAAAGCCCCAAAAAAGAAAAATCCCCGCAAAATCTGTTACAATGATAATAACGACAAAACCATTCAAACAGATAGGGGGATTTTCCATGACAGAGCAGTTAGTACCGATATTTTGCAATGATTTCCTTAAAAATGTGTGTCCGATTGAACATTCCCGTTATCGCAGTGTTTCATCTTTTGTGCTCAACGTCATTTACGGGCTTATTGCGTACTCATTTTACCCTCAAAGCCATCTCTGTATATATCCTCGCTGAACGATTCACTTGTTCTTGCTTTCGCTTGAATTTTCACCGAATTCACGTTATTTAACTTCAGCCGTTCGTTGCGCTCCAGTGCAAAATTGAATATCGTGAAAAGATTGTGAATGACGAATAAGCTTTAGTCAAATATACCGGTCATATCGATGGTGGCGAAATCAGTGAGCGGAAGCTTTACCGGCAGACCGGTTTTCGCGCTCTTGTATACTGCGAGAACCATTTCGAGTGCGTTTCTGCCGTCGCGCGCGGTAACATATGGACGACGGTTGTCACGGACAGCGCCGATAACGTTGGCGTACAGACTTGTATGACCGTTGCCGTAGACGTTTTCTGTGCCTTCGGTGTAACCTGTACGGTCGCGGTCGTCGTCGCGCATATCGGCAAATTTCCATAAATCGATTTTGTTAGTCGACGTGCCGCCGATCTTGACCATTCCGTTTTCGCCGAATACAGAGAGTGTTTCCTCGAGATCGCATTTATATGTATTAGTCGTTCCCTCGATGGTAGCGACCGCGCCAGACGCGGTCTTAACCACCGCCATACCTATATCCTCGCCCTCGATATAATCGTGCATACGGCGCTCGGCAGTACCGTATACCTCGGTCACCTGACCTTGGCTTTCGAGCATCCAACGTAGCAGGTCGATGCCGTGTATGCACTGATTCATCAGCGTGCCGCCGTCGAGCTTCCATGTTCCGCGCCACGGAGCCTGCGCGTAATAATCGCGGTCGCGCCACCAGCGAACATTGACAGCGGCGTGTGAAATGCGTCCGAACCGACCGTCGTCGATAGCGCCGCGCAGCTGCTGGATAGCGATATTGAAGCGGTTCTGATGGCAGGCGGATACTACGACGCCGCGCTGTTCGCTTCTGCGTACGATTTCATCCGCGTCGGCAATACTCATCGCGATAGGCTTTTCGACGATAACATTGACGCCTGCGTCGATAAGAGCGAGAGCAATCTCGGCGTGATAACCGCTTTCTGTCGCGACGGCGGCAAGCTCAAAGCCTCCGGCGGCTATAAGATCGCGGTAATCGGTGAAGCGCCGGATGTTCTCGGGAAGCGAAAAACGTTTTACTATATCTTCGATATGATCGGGATTTGTATCGCAGAGCGCGGTTATTTCAAGATTATTTTCGCGCGCCGCCTTGATATGATTGGGCGCAATGCGTCCGCAGCCGATGAGAGCATATTTCATTCCAATCGATCTCCCTTATAAAAGTCATATATATTTTGCCGCAGTATTTTAAAGTTAATACAGCATATTGACTAAGACTCGCCCGCAAAATCGCTTGAAACGGTCAAATTGCATAAAAATATATTGAAAAGTTTATATTACACCGAAAAAACCGAAATAAAAACTGTGATATATGGTTTTCACTTTATTAATAAGACCTAATTCACATTTTTTATTACTATCAATACAAGAGCTATATGCCACTAATGTCAACGAAAATGTGATTTATGCGGTAGTGCCTTAAATATTTTCATTATGCCTGCGGCTTTATAAAATTTTACCATACGTCCAACGATATGTCAATACGCGCGGTACAAAATTACGCTCACATTATCAGAGCGGAGTGTCGGAGAAATTTTCACGAAGCGTCGAATATAGCAGGGAAGGAGTGATCGGCTTGATCAGATGAGCGTTCATGCCGCTTTTCTGAGAAGCTTCGATGTCGTCCTCGAAGGCGTTCGCCGTCATAGCGATTATCGGTATCGTAGTGCTGTCGGCGCGGCAGAAGGCGCGTATTTTTTCCGCCGCGATAAGACCGTTCATTATAGGCATACTTATATCCATAAGTATCGCGTCGTATGAGCCTGACGGTGCGGCGGCATATGCTTCAATCGCGGCAAGGCCGTTGCGCGCGACGTCGACTGTCATAAGCTTGCGTTCGAGCAGCTTTTTGACGACCTCGACATTCAGCTCATGATCTTCCACAAGCAGTATGCGTTTGCCGGTGAAAGCGTCGTCTGACTGACGCGTGGTACGCACGGAGGTGCTGCGCGGAGTTGCCGGACGTTTTGCTCCGAGCGAATCCCGCGTGAATGTGACCGGTATTTCAATCGTAAAGGTGCTGCCTTCTCCATGTGTGCTGACGACGTCGATGCTCCCGCCCAGCTCGTCGATAATGCGCCGGCTGACGGCAAGCCCCAGACCTATGCCGTTCCAGCCGACTGACGTTTTTTCTCCCGCCGAATCCATACTGTTCCCGGACGCTTTGCTTTTATCGTCGGTTTGGGATAATTCCTCCTGCGTGAAAGGCTCGAAAATATGCGGCAGAAAATCCTCGTTTATTCCGATTCCGTTGTCGGTGATTTTAAAACGCAGCGCATCTCTGCCGTTTTCGCACTCGGAGAAAATCACGGCTTTGACGCTGAGCGAAACCTTACCGTCCGCCGGCGTGAATTTGACCGCGTTGTCAAGAATATTAACGAGCATACGTCGCAGCTTGGACTGATCCGAAACGAAATAATCCGCAGGAAATTTCGAGATACGGAAGCTGTACGCGATTTTTTTCTGTTCCGCGCTCTCCTTTATCGTTTTGTTGACCGCGCGGAAAAATTCCTCGGGTCGGATTATTTCCTCACGCGGGATGTATACCTCGCTTCGGCAGCTTTCCATGTTGAGTATATCGCCAAGTACATTTGAAATATAATCCGCCGACAACTTGATTTTCGCGATACATTCGGAAACGGTTTCCGAATCCGCAGGCGAGGTTTCCGCGAGTGAAGCGAGTCCCATAATTGCGTTCATCGGGGTGCGTATCTCGCGCGAAAGATATGTGAACATTTCACGTTCAGCGTGCAGCTTATTCTCGTAATCGCGGCGAATTACCGCAATTTTGCTCTCATAAGAGCCGCGCAGAGCCTTGATATCACGCTCAGCATCTGAAATCATGTCCCCGGCGATGTTTTTATCGGTATTCATTTTATCATTCATAGCAATCATCTCAGCAGCCGCGGAGTATATCTCCGCGTTTAATATTGAAAGGAACCCGTAATTTGAAGCGCATCCACGGATGAGGAGCGCTTTCGATGGCGTCGCCGTCCTCGGAATACAGCTCGCCTATGACAATACGGCGTCCGGCGTGCCCCGGCGAGAGAATCTCGGCATTATCTCCAACGCTTACCTTGTTGCGCTGAACGAACGTACAGAGTTCGCCCGCCGCGCAGTCGTCGCCAGCCGCCGCGAGATATGCTTTTTCGCGCAGATAGCCGAGCGCTTCGGTGACATGAGCCTTTCCGAAGAAATGTCCCGTGCCGAAATCGCGGTGTGAAACGCTCTCGACCTCGCGTCTGAGAGCGTTATCGAAGGGCAGCCCGTCGGCGTAGGAATCGATGGCGATGCGGTAAGCGTTTGTGACTACGGCGGTATAATAAGCGCTTTTCACACGTCCTTCGATTTTGAAACAGTCGATTCCGGCTTCGCAAAGCTCCGGAATATGTTCGATCATGCACATATCGCGCGCACTCATGATAAATGTGCCGTATTCGTCCTCGGCGATCGGAAAATTTTCATCGCGGTGATTTTTTTCCTGTATTTCGTAGGTTTTTCCCTCCGCGTCGGGCGAAATGTTATCGGAAAGCGCCCAATTCCAGCGGCAGGGCTGAGTGCAGCAGCCGCGGTTGGCGTCGCGTCCGACCAGATGCTCAGAAAGCAGGCAAAGACCGCTGTATGATACGCACATCGAGCCGTGAACAAAGGCTTCAAGCTCGGTTTCGGGCGGTATGCCGCGCCGAATTTCGCGTATCTCGCCGAGTGAAAGCTCGCGGGCGAGAACGACGCGTTTTGCCCCGAGCGCAGCGTAAGCGCTGACAGCCGGAGCGCTTACCGCCGACGCCTGTGTGGATATGTGTATTTCGGTTTCGGGCAGAAGCTCGCGAGCGAGAGATAACACGCCGAGATCGGATATTATGAGCGCGTCGATCGGAATATTGCGAAGAGCTTTAAAATATTCGGTCAGCTCAGCGTATTCGTAGCCGCGCGGCATGATATTGACCGTCAGATATATTTTAACGGGCATTTTTTCGCCTGTGCGCGCGGAGCGCGGAGCTGTGAACGAATGAGCGTAGGCGACGGCGTCGGCAAGCTCCTCGAGTGTAAAATTATCGGAAGCTGCGCGCATACCAAAGCGCCGTCCGGCAAGGTATACGGCGTCGGCGCCGTAGCGGATGGCGGCTTCTAATTTTTCGCGGTTTCCGGCGGGGGACAGCAGTTCGGGAAGCAGCATAATGCACCTCATAAAATATTAAAACGGTAAATAATAAGGCAAAACCAGCAATGCAAGGCGGATTTTATTAATACCATATAAAGGCAATACCGCACAACATAAATCGTGCGGTGTTGCCTTTATCCATTGTCTGTCGTCTTAGAAAAATGTAATGTAACTGCCTTTATTTGAAAAAATGTAATCGGCGTCTGCTTATTTCTCAAGCACGGAACGCGCGACATCGGGACGGTTGGTGATAACGGCGTCTACTCCGTAACCGAACATACGGGCGATATCCGCTTCTGAATCGACTGTCCACGGGTGAACACGAACGCCCTTTTCGTGTGCAAAATCGCAGTAGCCGGGGATAAGATCAAGCTGTGCCAGATGCGGATGGAGCGCCTTAGCGCCGAATGAAGCGGCATAAAGCCACGGTTTGACAATATTGTTGCCATAAAGCGGAGCGACGAAGGCGTCGGCGTTACGGTCAAGTA
>JBAXZA010000119.1:0-6018 GCA_041670545.1 Eubacteriales bacterium
ATCGGCGGCAGGGTTTATATGCTTACCGGCGATATTTCTACCATCGACAATCAAGCGACATGGATACTTATGTTCAATAAAGCGATGATAAACGATTTCAGCCTTGAATCTCCCTATGTACCGGCGCTCGACGGAAGCTGGGTGATTGACAAATTCTCCTCCATGGTGAAAAATATCACCTATGACCTCGACGGAAACGGAGAGATGGATAAGAACGACCGCTGGGGGCTTTCCACGACACCCGATACTATTTACGGACTGTTTTATTCGTGCGGCGCGCAGCTTGTCACCAAGGATGAAAACGATTATCCCGAATTCGCGCTCGACATCGACCGCGTAAGCAGCATATTTGAAAAATCCGTAGAAATTATGTCGGCTGATAATTCTCTTGTCACATCGCGTATAAAAGGAAGCTCTGACTTGATATCCGATATTCGCAATGTATTTGTTGAAGAAAGAGCTCTTTTCTACTGCGAAGTCATGTTCCATGTCGCTAACCTGCGTCAGATGGAAACCGATTTCGGCATCATACCTATGCCGAAATACGACGAAAGTCAGGAAAATTATATAACATTTGTGAATCCAGCGTCAACCGTTCTTGTAGTTCCGGCGACAAATACCGAGCTTGAATCGACAGGCGCTCTGCTCGAAGCGTTCGCCTATTCGTCGTATAAAAACGTCACGCCGGCGTATTATGACACCGCGCTTGTCGGCAAATATACGCGCGACGAGGAATCAAAGGCGATGCTCGATATCCTTCTTGTAAACCGTACCTACGATCTCGGACTTATTTACGGCTGGAGCTCGTTCATGTCGAAATACAACGCTCTTGTTATCAAGGGACAGAATGATTTGGCTTCGCTTGTGGCAAAGAGCGAAAGCTCCATGACGAACGAGCTTGAGAAATTCGTAGGAGCGTTCACGGAAAATACATGATATAAGCTTTGAGCTGCTCAGTGCTTTACATAAAAACACCGGCTTCCAACAGATGGAAGCCGGTGTTTTTACAATTTAGCGATCGGTATATGACGTAACCTATGTTTCGTTCAGAAAATGTCGTTTATCCGGAGATGCTCACATACCGAAAAAATATGACTCGAGCATGGCGCAGAACGCGTGATACACCGGAAGATGATATTCCTGAACCGCATAAGTTTCGTGCGCCGGAACTTTTATCGAAACCTCGGACAGCTTTGCGATCTCTCCGCCGCCCTCTCCGGTCATCGATATGACGGCAGCGCCCGCCGCGGCAGCTGTCAGCGCGGCATATATACAGTTTTTGGAATTTCCGGAGGTCGTGAGCGCGAGCAGAACGTCGCCGGGACGCGCATAGCCGCATAACTGCTGCGCGAAGATCATATCGGCGGACGAATCGTTCGCCACCGCCGTCATGAGCGCACTCGATTCGGTCAGCTGATATGCCGGCAGAGCGCCCTCAAGCTTTCCGGTCAGCGCGGCGCACAGCTGTGACATATTTCCACCAGATTTATCGCCCAGCGACGAAAGCGAAGCTTTCAGCTTTGCCGGACAGCCGCGGTGAAATTTGAAGCTTTTCATAAGCTCGCCCGTGATGTGCGCACTGTCGGCGGCGCTTCCGCCGTTTCCGCAGATATAAAGCCTTCCGCCGTTCTCAAAGCTTTCGGAGCAGAGCTTCACGGCGTCCCTGATACTCTGTGCAGATTCCGAAAGCGCCGGATAGACTGTGATGAGCGTTTCGAGAATTCTCTGCTGTTTATCGTCAAACGAATACATCAGAAGCTCCTTCGTGATTATTTGAAATATTTAACACCGGATTCAAATATCAGCTGATTCTGATCTCCGGGTACGTTTTTCGCGATATAGCGTCCGATACGTTCGCTGTGTCCCATTTTGCCGAAGATACGGCCGTCGGGCGAGAGTATGCCCTCGATGGCGAGATCGGAATTGTTGGGGTTAAAGCGGATATCGCTCGTCGGATTGCCGTCGCAGTCGACATACTGCGTCGCTATCTGACCATTTGCGGCAAGCTGACCGAGCATTTCGGCGTTCGCGGTGAAGCGTCCCTCGCCGTGCGATATCGGTATCGTGTGAATATCGCCGACGCTGACAGACGAAAGCCATGGGGATTTTACCGACGCAACACGCGTATGCACCATCATCGACTGATGACGTGCGATTGAGTTATAGGTTAGCGTCGGGCAGTCTGAAGCCATTTCGTCCATTATTTTGCCGTAAGGAAGAAGTCCGGATTTAACAAGCGCTTGGAAGCCGTTGCAGATGCCGAGCACAAGACCGTCGCGCGACTCAATAAGCTGCGTTACCGCGTGTTTAACGCGCGGCGAACGCAGTACCGCAGTGATGAATTTTCCGGAGCCGTCGGGTTCGTCGCCGCCGGAAAATCCGCCTGGCAGCATGAGAATCTGCGAGTTATTGATCAGCGCGCAAAGCTCCTCGAGCGACTGCACAAGCATTGAGGAGGTAAGGTTGCGCAGTACAAATATTTCGGCATCCGCTCCCGCCATTTCAAAACGGCGTTTTACATCATATTCGCAGTTCGTTCCGGGGAATACGGGAATGATCACACGGGGACGCGCGAATTTTTCATTTGATATAGCCTTGGGGCGGTCGGCGCAGATGAATTTTTCATAGGTTTTGATCTCGCTTCCGCGAACCTTTGTCGGAAATACCTTCTCAAGCGGCTTTTCCCATGCCGCTATTAGCTGCTGAAGCGGTATTTTCACTTCGTTCATGGTAATATAAGGCTTATCCGAGGTTTCGCCGATAAGAACGCCGTCGATATCGCGGTCGGTTTCGATTATGAACGCGCCGTAGGACTGACGGACAAGATCGAGCGGCGACATATCGGAAATAAAATCGAATCCGATATCGTTGCCAGAACACATCTTAAACACCGCTTCAGCCATGCCGCCAAAGCCGAGGGTATATATCGAAAGCGCGCCGCCGTCGTCGGCAAGCGAGGAAACATAGCCGAAAAGACGCTTTAAATCGCCGTAATCGGGCATACCGTCCGCATTGCGCTGCGGCTCGAGATAATAAACGCGGCTTCCCGCCTTTTTAAATTCGGGAGTGATCAGCTTGTCGGCGCGGCGGGTCGCGATGGCGAAGGAAACGAGCGTCGGAGGAACGTCAAGCTCCTCGAAGCTGCCGCTCATGCTGTCCTTGCCGCCGATAGCGGCTATGCCAAGCTCCAGCTGGCTTTCAAAAGCGCCGAGCAGAGCGGATAACGGCTTGCCCCATCTCGAGGGGATTCCCTTTGTACGCTCGAAAAATTCCTGGAAGGTCAGATAGCAGTCCTCATAGCGCACACCAGACGCTACAAGCTTTGCGACGCTCTCGACGACGGCATAAGCCGCGCCATGATAAGGCGAACGCGCGGAGAGATACGGATTGAAGCCATACGCCATAACCGACGAGGTGAGGGTGTCGGCAGGAGCTCCGTTTTTATCATGCAGGACGGGAATTTTCGCCGCCATATACTGGGGTGCTGTGAGCTGATTTTTTCCGCCGAACGGCATTACTACTGTTGCAGCGCCGATGGACGAGTCAAAGCGTTCGCAAAGTCCCTTCTGCGAGCAGACGCCGAGATCGGAAACGACCTTTTCAAAGGTCTGCGCGGCGTCGCATTCGCCGATTTTATCGTAAATGCCGTCGAACATTCCTACAGTGTCAACACCCTCGACCTCGACCGACGTATGCTTGGGCGCACCGTTGGAATTTAGGAATTCGCGTGAGAGATTGACAGTCGTCACGCCGTTCCACTGCATGGTAAGACGTTTTTCCTCTGTCACAACTGCGACGAGCGTCGCTTCGAGATTTTCACGCGCGGCGAGAGCGAAGAATTTATCAACGTCGGCGGGACGAATGACCACCGCCATGCGCTCCTGCGATTCGGAAACGGCAAGCTCGGTGCCGTCGAGTCCTTCGTATTTTTTCGGAACAGCCGAAAGATTGATAGCGAGTCCGTCGGCAAGCTCTCCGATGGCGACCGATACTCCGCCCGCACCAAAATCGTTGCAGCGGCGTATCATTCTGGTGACCTCCGGATTGCGGAACAGACGCTGTATCTTGCGCTCCTCGGGCGCGTTGCCCTTTTGAACCTCAGCGCCGCATGAAGCGAGCGATTCGACGGTATGAGATTTCGACGAGCCGGTCGCGCCGCCGCAGCCGTCGCGTCCTGTACGTCCGCCGAGCAATATCACAAGATCGCCGGGATCAGGCTCCTCGCGTATGACGTTTTCGATCGGAGCAGCGCCGACGACAGCGCCTATCTCAAGGCGTTTCGCCACATAACCCGGATGATAAAGCTCATATACGCCGCCGGTCGCGAGTCCTATCTGATTGCCGTAGGAGCTGTAACCGTTTGCAGCGCCGCGCGTGAGCTTTGCCTGCGGCAGCTTGCCGCGGAGCGTTTCGGATACAGCGGTGCGCGGATCGGACGCGCCGGTTACGCGCATCGCCTGATAAACATACGAACGTCCGGAAAGCGGATCGCGTATTGCGCCGCCAAGACAGGTCGCAGCTCCGCCGAAAGGTTCGATCTCGGTCGGATGGTTATGCGTTTCATTTTTGAACATGAGCAGCCAATCCTGATCATCGCCGTTCACATCGACCTTAATGCGGACCGAGCAGGCGTTTATCTCCTCGCTCTCGTCGAGATTTTTGAGCTGTCCGGTTTTTTTGAGATATTTTGCGCCCATGGTCGCCAGATCCATAAGCGTTATATCCTTGTGACGATTGACATAAACGCTCTCGCGCGCTTTTAGATAACGCTCGAAGCTGTCGCGTATATATGGTTCTTTTATCGTTACGTCGTCGATGGTGGTGAGAAAGGTGGTATGGCGGCAGTGATCGCTCCAATAGGTATCGATCATGCGAAGCTCAGTGACGGTCGGATCGCGCTTTTCTGTTCCGGCGAAATAGGAACGGCAGAATTTTACGTCGTCCTCGTCCATCGCCAATCCCAATTCATGAATGAAAGCAGGAACTTCATCATCGGTCATGGAGATAAAGCCGGTTATGGTCTTTACAGGCTCGGGCATTTTAAAATTGTCCTCAAGAGTGGCGGGCATATCAAACGACGCTTCGCGCGATTCTACCGGGTTTATAAGATATTTTTTGATTTTTTCAAATTCCTCGTCGGAAATATCTCCTGAAAGGACATATATTTTCGCTGTACGCACACAAGGACGTTCGCCTCGAGTTAAAATTTGTATGCACTGGGCGCAGCTGTCGGCGCGCTGATCGAACTGTCCGGGCAGATATTCGACCGCGAAAACGCGCTCGTTTTCATCAGACTTAAATTCGTGAGAAACCGTATCTGACTGCGGCTCGGAGAATATCGTGACCTCCGCCGTTTTCAGCGCGTCCTCCGATATCCCCTGTACGTCGTAGCGATAGATCATACGCACGCCGGAAAGTCCGGATACGAGCAGATTTTCACGCAGATCGGCGTATACGCCGCGCGCGTCGTTTTCAAATCCGGCGCGTCTTTCGACGAATACTCTGAATACACTGTAAGACATATTTAAAACACTCCTATATATAAATGTGTGAACGTATACAATATTATCGTGTGCTGTCCGGCTTCACCGAACAGATGAGCGCTCCGTCACGCACCATATCGGCATGAACGGCAATGATATCGCCTCTCCGCTGCTGCCAATATTCGGCGTCGGATACCGCCGCCCTTACCTCGGTAAAATTCGGAGTATGACCGGGGACGAATATGCCGTCGGGCGTGATATCGGGCATTTCGGCGACAATTTCAAAATCTTTGCCAATATCTGTAAGCATCAGATCGTTTTTAACCTCGGTACAAACGCCAGCGAGATATTCCGCGCGCTCATTTTTGATTCTTTCGGGTATCTGACACTTCATCGCGGCAGCTTCGGTCGACGGACGGCGCGAATAGGTGAAGATATGGCAGTGCAGATATTTCGCCCGGCGGACAAAATCGACGGTATCTGTAAAATCCTCATCGCTCTCTCCGGGGAAGCCGACCATAAGGTCGGTCGTGAA
>JBAXZA010000120.1:0-5833 GCA_041670545.1 Eubacteriales bacterium
ATACGAAATAAACCACATTGAGATCGAATGTGAGATCAAAATAGTTTCAGAATGATACTATTAGTAGACGCATTGGAATCACGTAATTATGTAACTTTATAATACGAGATTACGAAATTGTGTAAAAAGCGGGTATGCGATATGGATTTTATTATTTTAACGGGAATGTCCGGCTCCGGCAAATCAAACGCAGCGAATACGCTTGAGGATATGGGGTATTACTGCATTGATAATATGCCGGTATCGCTCATACCGAAGTTCGTGGAGCTGTATACCAAAACTCCGGGCAAAAGCTCGAATGTCGCGTTCATAATCGATGTGCGCGGAGAGATAGAATTCGATTCGCTGTTTGACGAGCTTGCCCAGCTGTCGAGCGGAGGTTTCAACTGCCGCACAATATTCATCGACTGCAACAACGCGGTTCTGCTAAACCGTTATAAGGAAACAAGACGCATACATCCGCTTGTCGCGGCACGGAATATATCGGTAAATGAAGCGCTCGCGACCGAGCGTGAAATGCTTTCGGAGGTCAAATCGCGTGCGGATTACATAATCGACACGTCGGCAATGACCATACATCAGCTGCGCGACAAGATCGTTGCGATGGTGACGTCCGATGTCAAAAAAAACATATTCGTAACCTGTATGTCGTTCGGCTTTAAGTATGGGATCACGACGGAAGCCGATCTGGTGTTCGATGTCCGATGCTTTCCCAATCCATTTTACGAGCCGGATCTGAAGGATCTTACCGGTATTGATAAGGCTGTGTCGGATTATGTTTTTTCGTTTGATCAGACAAAGCAGTTCATGAAGAAGCTGTGTGATATGATCGATTTTCTCATGCCGCTTTATATCGAGGAGGGCAAGGCGCAGCTGATAATAGCGATAGGCTGCACCGGAGGAAAGCACCGAAGCGTCGCGATAGCCGAAGCGCTCGCCGCTCATTTAAAGGAGCAGGGGATCAAAACGATATCGATACACCGCGATATTATAAAAAAAGCGGTCGGAGACAAATAATGGAAGAAACTGTATCATTTTCACATGAAACAAAGAGCGCGTTATGTCAGCTCAACGTAAAAAAACGCTGCTGCCGTATGGCGCTGCTGCGCGGAATATTGCTTTTCACGCGTCAGAGCTTCGGAGAGCACAGCGAGAGCGAGCAGCTCGATACTCTTATAAACCGGCTGCTAAATGAAAACGAACGTTTGCCTGAGTGCGAGCGGCTTTGCATTGATGAAGAAAAGCCGTTCGATGTCAGCAGCTTCAAGTGTGCAGAATGCGCACGTCATTTTATACGCGGCGCGTTTATAGCCTGTGGGAGCATTACAAATCCCGGGCGGGCTTACAGAGTGGAAATGACCATTCCGGATGCCGCTAAAAACGAGCTGTTTTGTGAATTTTTATGTGAAAACGGTCTGCCGCCCAAACGCACAAAACGTGCTTCCCAGTATGTGCTGTATTACAAGGAAAGCGAAAGTGTAGAGGATTTTCTCACTGTCATAGGCGCTCAAAAAGCCCTTTTCAAGATCATGGATACCCGGATATACAAGGAAATACGCAATAACGCCAACCGTATCGTCAACTGCGAAACCGCGAATATCGATAAAACGGTGTCTGCCGCCACGACGCATATAAGTGCTATCGAGCAGCTGAAAAACGAGGACAAGCTCGCGCTGCTGCCGGAGGAGCTTCGTGTCACCGCCGAGCTGCGGCTCGATAATCCGGATATATCGCTTACAGAGCTTGGAGAAGCGCACGATCCCAAGATATCGAAATCCGGAGTAAATCACCGTTTGAAAAAAATAGTTGATTTTGCGAACAGTCTGCACTGCGCCGAGGACATTTGCGGACATGAACGGAAGTGAAAATATGAGCGAATTTGTACATCTTCATCTTCACAGTGAATACAGCCTCCTCGACGGCGCCTGCCATGTGGAGGATATTCCGCGCGCCGCAAAAGCCGCCGGACATACCGCCGCCGCGATAACCGATCATGGCGTCATGTACGGCGCGGTCGAGTTTTATAAGGCGTGTATTGCCGAGGGAATAAAGCCTATCATCGGCTGCGAGGTTTATGTCGCGCCGCGCAGCCGGTTTGACCGTTCGCATGAGCTTGACAGCGAAAAAAATCATCTGGTGCTGCTGTGTAAGGACGAGATTGGCTATAAAAACCTCATCTATATGGTTTCAAAGAGCTTCACCGAGGGCTTTTACAGCAAGCCCGGAGTTGATCTCGAACTGCTTGCCGCTCACAGCGAGGGGCTTATCTGCCTGTCCGCCTGTCTTGCCGGTTATATTCCGCGTGCAATTCTCGCGGATAATACTAAGGAAGCGCGCGCCTACGCCGAAAAACTGCGCGATATTTTCGGCGCGGATAATTTTTATCTCGAGCTTCAGAATCACGGACTTGACGAGGATATGAAAGTGATAAACGGAATCTGCCGTATAGCAAAGGAAACCGGCATACCGCTTGTCGCCACAAACGATGTGCATTACATCAAACGCTCGGACGCTGATACGCAGGCGGTATTGATGTGCATACAGACAAACAATGTCATAACCGACGGACGTCCGATAGGCTTCAAAACCGACGAATTTTATTACAAATCTACAGATGAAATGCGCGAACTTTTCGGTCAATATGATGGTGCGATTGAAAACACAGTCAAAATAGCCGACCGCTGCAAATACGATTTCAATTTTAAAACGCGCTATATCCCATCCTTCATACCGCCGGACGGAAAAAAACCTGATGCCTATGTCAAGGAGCTTGCGCTCGCCGGGCTTACCGACCGCGTGGAAAAAGGCGAGATAGTTTATGATGAAAAATTTGTCTATGACGATTACCGTAAACGTATCGATTATGAGCTTGTGGTGATAACCTCGCTCAAATATTCCGAATATTTTCTCATCGTATGGGATTTTGTGCATTATGCCAAATCCCACGGCATACCGACCGGACCCGGCAGAGGCTCAGGTGCGGGGAGTCTGATAGCGTATCTGCTGCGAATAACCGATGTCGATCCGCTGAGGTATAAGCTGCTGTTTGAAACGTTTCTCAATCCGGAGCGCGTTTCGATGCCCGATTTTGATATCGATTTCTGCTACGACCGCCGCGACGAGGTTATAAAATATGTAACCGAAAAATACGGCGACGATCATGTTTCACAAATCGTTACCTTTGGAACGCTCGCCGCACGCGCCGCGATACGCGATGTCGGACGCGCGCTCGGAATGTCCTATGCCGATACCGACGCCGTCGCGCGTCAGATACCGCAGAAGCTCGGAATCACGCTCGCCGAAGCGATGCGTGGGCAGGAGCTAAAACGTATGTACGACGCAAGCCCTCAGGTGAAGCGGCTCATCGACACGGCGGGCGCGCTGGAGGGTATGCCGCGGCACACGTCAACTCACGCGGCAGGCGTCGTAATTACCGATCAGCCGATATACACCTATGTGCCGCTTTCGAAAAACGACGGCTGCACGGTGACCCAGTATGATATGGACACGATAGCGTCGCTCGGACTGCTGAAATTCGATTTTTTGGCGCTTCGTTATCTGACGATAATATCCGACACAGAAAAAATGATACGCGAGTCCTCTCCGGGCTTTAAAATTGAAAAGATACCGCTCGACGATGCGTCCACCTACGCCATGATCTCGCAGGGAACGACCGACGGAATGTTCCAGCTCGAATCCGGCGGTATGCGGCAGATGCTGACCGCATTCCGTCCCGCATCGATTGAGGATATCATGATAGCCATCGCGCTCTACCGTCCCGGACCGATGGATTCGATACCGAAATTCCTTGAAAACCGGCGAAATAAGGATAAAATCAAATACAAAAGTGATGTTTTGAAGGAAGTGCTCGAAGAAACCTGCGGCTGCATCGTTTATCAGGAGCAGGTCATGCAGATATTCCGTTTTGTGGCAAAATATACCTATGGCAAAGCTGATATAGTACGCCGCGCTATCGCCAAAAAGAAGCAGGGAGTAATCGAATCTGAACGTGAAACCTTTATAAAGGGCGCGGTAGACAATGGTCTTGAAGAAAAAGATGCGGCGGAATTATTTGCCGATATGATTGATTTTTCCAATTATGGCTTCAAAAAGAGCCATGCGGCGGCATACGCGCTTATTTCATACAGAACAGCATATCTAAAGTGTCATTATCCGGCGATGTATATGTCCGCGCTGCTCACCTCGGTGCTCGGAAGCGCGGGCAAGGTGGCGCAGTATACTGCTGAATGTGCGCGTGTTAAAATCAATATCCTGCCGCCTGATATCAACGAAAGCCGTCTGAATTTCACCGTAAGCGGCGGAGGAATACGGTTCGGACTGGTGTTTATCAAAAATGTCGGCGCGGGTTTTATTAAAAAAGCTATCGAACAGCGCGAAAAAGGCGGGAAATACCGCTCGTTTATCGATTTTATCGAACGCACTGAACCCGCCGAGCTGAATAAACGTCAGATAGAGGCATTGATATCGGCGGGAGTGTTCGATTCATTGGGCGTTTACCGCAGCCGTCTGCTGCTCGCATATGAAAAAATCATCGATATATACAGCGAGCGCGGACGCTCGAATATCGATGGACAGCTCGATATGTTCGCCGATTCTGACGGGCACAGCGGAGTTGAAGCGAGTTTTCAATATCCAGACGTGCCGGAGCTGACTCTGCGCGAAAAGCTGAACATGGAAAAGGAAGCCGCCGGACAGTATTTCTCCGGTCACATTCTTGACGATTACAGCCGTGATATCAGCGCCCGCTCACCGGCTCGCACTGCCGATATAAAAGCGTCGTTTGACGAGGAAAGCACCGCCGAATATAAAGAGGGCGATTCTGTCAAAATATGCGGCAGCGTTTCAAAGCGCGTAAATAAAACAACAAAGAGTGGCGATGCGATGGCGTTCGTCACGATCGAGGATAGAACGGGTGAAATAGAATGTGTGATTTTTCCAAAAGTCCTCGAGAAATTCAGAGCACTGCTCACATATGACCGCGCGGTCTGCGTCGCGGGTGAAATATCGGTGCGCGAGGACGAGCCGCCAAAGCTGCTCTGCAAAAGCATCGAGCCGCTCGTGACCGATTCTTCTTATACCGAAGCTGCGCCCGTGCAAAGTGAAGTCTCCGGACAGAGGGATATCACGCCGGACGCATCGGTCGAGGTGATGCAGAACCGCAATTATGCGCCGGGCTGCAATCAGAATATCCCTTCGCAGTATATACGCGGCGCGGACGCGGCCGGCAAGCGTTTGTTTTTAAAGGTTGACGGACTCGATACCCCGATGTTCAAACGCGTATATGCTCTGCTCGTGATATTCGAAGGTATAACGCCGGTCGTGATTTATAATTCCGCCACCGGAAAATATCTGAAAGCAAACGGTGTAAACGTCAACGCGGACGCCTTTTTGATGCGCGAGCTTATGCTGCTGCTCGGACGCGACGCCGTCGTGCTGCGATGACTCCGCGTCAGCCCGTATAATCGCATATAAGGCTGTCAAGCTCCGATTCGCTGTAAAGCAAAATTCCTTCCTTAATATATGCGATATCGGATGAGGGCAGCGAATCGAGTCTGACATCGATTTTACTCACAAGAGCACCCGCCGTGTCGTATACGCCAATGATATCTCCGTACGGCGCGACTCTGTAAAGAGGAGCGTCGGAAAACATCAGCTTGGTGTCGCCGAAGTCCGGCTGATCCTCGCGCGCAGGAGTCGGTGCTGAGCCGCTCTCTGCGGTGAGTGTAGGCGCTTCATACGGCGCCGACGGTAATATGCGCGAGAGTATCCTAGCTGCCGTAACACTGTAAAGCGCCATGAAAAGAATGAACGC
>JBAXZA010000121.1:0-5774 GCA_041670545.1 Eubacteriales bacterium
ATCGTGCGCACTTCACACGCGGGAGCCGCGCCTCTTCAAGCGCACCGTTCCAAGGGAAAGCGGGAGAGTCTGAGAGGACGGAAAACCGTAGGGTTGTCCGTCCTTTCAGGTTCGTCACTCGTTTCGTAAACGAAAAATCATCGAAAAACCCGTCCGCACAGCTTCGCAATCCGTTTCGCAAACGAAAAATCATCGAAAATACCGTCACGACGGATGATTTATCACGAGCGTATCCCCCTCGCACAGCATGGTTTTGCCATTCGGAATTATCACCTGCTCGCCGCGGCGTATCATGATGATCAGCGCGCCGTCCGCGCCGTCGAAATCCGCCACCGCAGCGCCGTCGAGCGGCGAGCTGCCCTCGACCTTGATCTCCGACAGTCGGATTCCCTCGATGCGTCCCGGCGAGCGGGCGCTCAGTATCAGCGTGTCGCCCTCGCCGAGAACGCTCGAGCCGTTGGGAACGTCGAGCGACTGCCCGCGTATCAGCAGCACGAGAATGGTATCCGGCGGCAGAACGATATCGCGCACCGCCATCCCCGCCCACATATGGTCGCGCGGAACGGTAAACTGTATAAACTCCACCGGCGCTTCCTCGCTGTAATCCGAGAAGGTTTTCATAACGTCGTCGCTGTCGTCTATCATGCCGAGCCGGCGCGATACGAACGGTATCAGTGAGCCTTGCAGCAGTATTGAGAACAAAACTATGCAGAAAACAATGTGGAATATATCGTTTTCGGTTTTAGCGCCGAGCAGCGCCTGTATGGCGAAAACTATCGACGCCGCGCCGCGCAGTCCCGCCCACGCGACGACAAGCTGCTGCTTGATTTTGCAGCCGAACGGCGTCAGCAGCGCCATAACAGCGAGCGGACGCGCCACAAACGTCAGAAACAGCGCTATGGCGAGCGCCGGAAGCATCACGTTCGGAAGCCGTGACGGTGCGGAGAGCAGTCCGAGCAGGAAAAATATCAGCATCTGAGTCAGATTGTTCACACCGTCAAAAAAATTGACGAGCGATTTTTTATCAGCAATATCGCTGTTTCCAAGCACTATGCCGACGATATACGCCGACAGATAGCCGTTGCCGCCGACAGCCGACGGCAGCGCGTAGGCAAGCACGGCGACGCCGACCATGAACACCGCGTTCATTCCCTGCTGTGAAAATTTTATCTTTTTGAGTATTAAACGAGCCGCGAGCGCTATCACAGCTCCGCCCGCGATGCCGTAGACAAGCTGCGCGAACAGCATATAGGCGATGCCCGCTCCCCGCGCCGTGCCGTTTATGAGCGAGATAAAAACGGCGGTCAGCATATATGAAAACGGATCGTTGCTGCCGCTCTCAAGCTCGAGCAGCGACGCCGTGCCGCAGCGCAGATTGAGCCTGCGCGAGCGAAGTATCGAGAACACCGACGCCGCGTCGGTCGAGCCGATGACAGAGCCGATGAGAAAGCTTTCGGCGAGTCCTGTTCCGAGGACATATCGGCAGAAAACGCCCACCGCCGCCGAGGTCAGAACGACGCCCAAGCTCGAAAGCAGTATCGCGCGCGCAGCGACAGGACGCGCGGCGCGCCAGTTCGTTCCGAAGCCGCCGTAGAACATGATGAAAATCAGTCCGACTGAGCATATCCGCTCTGCGAACGAATAATTTTCAAACGGTATTTTCACGACGCCGTCAGAGCCGAAGAACATTCCGAGCAGTATAAAGGCGAGCAGAACCGGAATTCCGAGCTTCATCGAGATTTTGTTGAGCAGCACGCAGGCGAATATAACTATCGACGCGAGCAGGAGATAAACCGCCATAAACAATCCTCCTTCGCATACCGCTGACCGAAACGGCGGGCGTCTTTGATAAAAGCGCACCGTACGGCTTGCGTTATTATATCTTTATTTATATTATATACTTTTTTATGCTCCGCGTAAAGATATATTCTTTAAATTTTACACACAAAAACGCGCATCGGCGATATTTTCACCAGACGCGCGTTTTTTTTCGTTATAGCTTAACATGAGTTTAACGGTCTACTCCGAAATATTATCACTTTGATATTGCGCAGGTTTACGCTGAAGAAGCTCAATGGTGCGGGACGCGGCGGCGTTCGCGCGAAAATGCTTAACCTGGCAAATTCCGCCGGATTCTCATTGACTTATGGAACCTCTGATTAATTCGCCGGCGCGTTGAAATCAAGGGTGTTTTGCCCTTGTGTTTCAACATTTGCGCCGACGAATTACACATTATTCAGATGTTCCTTATAATTTCATCGAAAGCGAGATTATCCGCGCGACATTCAGCGCCGAATAATACAGATCCCGTGTGCCGCGCTCCGCAACCCGCGAAAAATCGATCGCTTCACGCTGTACCGACAGCGCCGCCGCGACGCAGCCCGGCTTATTGTCCTCCGGCAGTCCATCGTCGCGCACCGCGCCGCACAGCGCTATCACCGGAACGCCAAGCTCGCCGCATATGGCGGAGACGCCCGATATAACCTTGCCGGAAAGACTCTGGCTGTCGTAGCGTCCCTCTCCGGTCACGCAGATATCCGCTCCCGCTAACTTTTCGCGAAGTCCGACGGCTTCCGATACCGCCGCAATGCCGCTTTTAAGCTCCGCCTCGAGGAAAATGCGCGCCGCAGCGCCCAATCCTCCCGCCGCGCCGCCCCCCTCGAGCGACGCGATGTCCTCCGCTCCGGCGACGTCCCGCGACGCTATTTCGGCAAAATGTTTCGCGCCACGATCGAGCATTTCGACGCACGCCGCGTCCGCGCCCTTCTGCGGGGCGAACACATGAGCCGCGCCGCGCTCGCCGTACAGCGGATTTGTAACGTCGCATATGGCGGTGAAAACGCAGCCGTCAAGCGCCGGCTCAAGCCCGGACATATCGATGCGCGTTATATTCGCGAGCGTCGCGCCGGTGGGGACAAACATTTGTTTGCTCTCGCCGTAAAAGCGGACGCCGAGAGCCGCCGCAAGTCCGCAGCCGCAGTCGTTTGTCGCGCTGCCGCCGAGCGACAGCACGATATTTTTTATTCCGGCGCGGGCGGCGGCTAAAATAAGCTCGCCCATGCCGTAGGTGGTGGTGCGCGACGGATCGCGAAGCTTTGTAAGCCCCAGTCCCGCGCACGCCGCGCATTCGATTATGGCGCTGTTCGCAATGCCGCCGGCATTTCTGTCAATAATACCATAAAATGAATCGATATTTGCTCCGTCCGGTCCGGTGACGGCGCAGGGGACGATTTTAGCGCCGAGAACAGCGCACGTTCCCTCTCCGCCGTCTGACAGCGGAACGCTTATGATATCGGCGTCCGGAAATACGCCCGCAAACGCCGACGATACCGTTTCGCAGACCTCGGCGGCGCAAAACGTTCCCTTGAACGAATCTGGCGCGATAACGATCTTCATATTTTCACCCTCGAAGCGTATATGTGGTCACCACCGGCGGAACATAGGGGTGGGTGCGGTTCTGCTGCCACGTTATGGTTTTGGGCGCTTTTATACGGTTATAAAGCGACATAACGCCCGATGGCGGGCAGACATAATCGCCCAGTCCCGCCACGATTTTAACCGGACAGGACGCGCGCGCGCAGAGCGAGGCGGTGTCGTAATAACAGATCCCGCGCTGAAGCTCCCCGCCCGCCGTAATCTCGGGACGCCAGCCGCGAAGCCGGTTTGCGGTGATACCGCCGAGGTCGCACAGCCACGGAATATCGATATTGAGCGCCGTGACCTCCGGACAGAGCATCGCGACGCCGCACGATTGGAACGCGCCCATGCTGCCGCCGCTCACGATGATGTTTTTGCCGTCCCAGCCGCCGAGCGTTTTGGCGAAGCGGAGAGACTGAACGCCGCGCAGCAGCATCCACTTGAAATAAACGCTGTCGGGAGTCTTGTTTTCGTCGGTATCAAAACCGAAAGCGCCGACCGTGGCGTTCTGCTCGCGGTCATATTCCTCCTGCGCGAGTCCGTTTTTGATTCCGTGAGGGTTGGGGAAAAAGGTTATAGCGTCGGGCGCCGCCATCGGAAGCGCTCCGGTATAGCTGTAACCCATGAAATAAAGCTGTATCGGATATTTTTTGCCGCTCTCCGCGCCCTCCGGCACGGTGAGATAGCCCGATACCGGTGCGCCGAAGCGGTTTTTCGGCGTGCCGCCCAGCTTTTCCGGATCGCCGCAGGCTACCCTGACATCGTATTGACGATATCCGGGGGCGATGCTTTTCACCTCGTTCATTTCAATGACCTCGGGCGAAATTCCATCGAGCAGAGCAAGCGAACGCCGCCAGAATTCATCAAAATCCTCCGGCTCGGGGAGTATCGGGAGCAGCGTTTCGACCTCCGCCCCCGCGCCGCCCTCGAATATATCGCAGTCGGACAGCGGATTGCCGTCGTCTCCTGTCGCGGTGACGGTAAGATGCACAAAGCCGGGGCGCGATATGGACGTTTCTATAACGCAGGCGCCGAGCGAGCCGTCGCATTCGCCCTCCGTCCCTTCGCATAATCCGTCCGACGCCGCGTCCTCGGCTTCGATATGCCAGCGAAAAGCGTGACACGGCACGGCTGAAGCGCCGTCGGTAAGGGTAAGCTCAAACACTATTTTTTCGCCGCATTTATATGACAGTGCGCCGCGCTGTGTCGAACCGATAAAATATTTGTTCATATGTTACATATCCCCCAAAATAATATCATTATAATGATTTGAAACTGACTGTATTGAGCCGCGCAAAGCCGACGCTGTTATGTACGCGCGTCCATGCGGCGCGTGAGAGCGTCAGGGTGAAACGCGTAGGCGAGGGCGTTTTCGCGGGTGATGCGTCCGGCGGCGTAAAGCCGGAGCAGCGACTGATCCATCGAGCACATTCCGTCCGCCGCGCCGGACATTATCGTATTTTCAAGCTGATTGGTCTTGTCCTCCAAAATCATCGAGCGCACCGCGCCGTTCACGCTCATTATCTCGAACGCCGGAACGCTTCCCCCTCCCACAGCCGGAACGAGATACTGCGATACGACGGCGCGAAGCACGCTCGCAAGCTGAACCCGTATCTGCTGCTTCGACTGCGCGGGAAAAACGTCGATGATACGTTCGACCGCGCTCGCCGCGCCTATCGTATGCAGTGTCGAAAGCACGAGCTGACCGGTTTCGGCGGCGCTCATGGCGGTGGCGATGGTATCATAATCGCGCATTTCTCCTATCAGTATCACATCAGGAGACTGACGCAGCGCGGCGCGGAGCGCGGTCTGACAGCTTTCGGTGTCATGACCTATTTCGCGCTGCGACACGATGCACCTTTTGTGGCGGTGCAGATATTCTATCGGATCTTCAATGGTGATGATATGCCCCGCACGCGTCGAATTGATGCGGTCGATAACCGCGGCGAGCGTCGTCGATTTGCCCGAACCGGCGGGACCGGTGACAAGCACCAGACCGTTTGTGAGCTTTCCGAGCGATAATATTTCCTCCCCGATGCCCAACGCAGACGGTTCAAGCTCGTCGAAGGATATAACGCGTATGACCGCCGCTTCACTCGAGCGCTGACGGTAAAGGCAGCAGCGGAAACGTCCGAGTCCGGCTACCGAAAACGAAAAATCATCGTCGCCGCACATATTATAATGCTCTGCGCTGATGCCCGAAAGTTTAAATATGCCGCCGATAAGCTGTTTTGTATCCTCCGGACGCAGTTTTTCTCCGTCGTCCGATATGATAGCACCGTTCTGACGCAGCGACACCGGAAAGCCCGCGACGATCAAAACGTCCGACGCGCTCCGTGTAACCGCGCCGCGCAGTA
>JBAXZA010000122.1:0-5765 GCA_041670545.1 Eubacteriales bacterium
CCATGCGCCATATGTTCCGCGCGATACGGCGCATTATCGACGAGCATCCCGATGTCCGCGCTGTATATCCGATTCATATGAACCCCGAGGTTCGCCGCACCGCCGATGAAATACTCGCGAGCTGCGACCGGATACGCATAATCGAGCCGCTCGATGTTGTGGATTTCCACAATTTCATGGCACGCAGCTATATGATACTCACCGACAGCGGCGGAATTCAGGAGGAAGCGCCGTCGCTCGGCAAGCCGGTGCTGGTCATGCGCGATACCACCGAGCGCCCCGAGGGCATTGCCGCCGGTACGCTCAAGCTTGTCGGAACGGACGAGGAGGTCATATACAGCAGCTTTAAAACACTGCTTGAGGACGAAAACGAATACCACCGCATGGCGCACGCGTCAAATCCCTACGGCGACGGCACGGCGTGCTCGAGGATCGCTGATATACTGGAAAAATAACCTCCGGTCAGACATGATTTTAAATATTTTATATATCCGGTTAACGCCCGGCGCTTATTCCGAGCCTATTTCACGTCATTTTGTCTGAATATATTTAAAGTGTTTGTCAAAATTGATAGATAAACTGTTAATAATTTAAAATTTGCGAAAATTATATTTGACATTTTAGCTAAAATGATATATAATTAAGGCAACACCGCTTACGGACAGGCTATTGCTGTCGGCGTCCGGGCGGCTCATGAAAACGAGCTTCCGCTACGAAGAAACGCAAAGCTGCTTTGTTACGCTCCTTACGCGGTTTTTCGGCGCGTTTTGCGCAACATGACCTATGTTAATGATATCAAAAGGGGGAATATACCCTAAGTGCAGCGTTTTTTTATCCCGTCCGCTGATTTTGCGCCGGGATTCAGACCTAAGCCCGGAGAAACAATAACGATCCGCGGCGACGACGCGCACCATATCGCCGACGTCCTGCGTATGACGGCGGGCGACCGCGTACTCTGCTGCGACATGAGCCGCGCCGAATACGACTGCCGCATAGCCGGCTTTTCGCGCGGCACTGTAACGCTGGAGGTAATATCGGTCGGAGAATGCGACACCGAGCCTCCGGCGGTGAGCGTGCTGTATCAGGCACTGCCAAAGGGCGATAAGATGGACATTATCGTCCAGAAAGCCGTCGAAACAGGCGTCGGCGAGATCGTACCGTTCATTTCGGAGCGGTGCATATCCCGCCCCGACACGGCAGCCGCGGCGAAAAAAGCGGAACGCTGGCAAAAAATAGCCGCGGAAGCCGCAAAACAGTGCGGACGCGGTATCATACCGCGCGTGTCCAAGGTGATTTCATTTAGCGAAGCGGTCGGCGGCTGCCGGAATGTTTCCGACGGCGGGATTTCGTTTATCTGCTACGAGGGCGACGGAACTCTGCCGCTCGGCGGTCTGCTGCGAGGCAAAAGCTATCGCGAATACCGCTTCATGATAGGCTCGGAGGGCGGCTTTTCACAGTCGGAATTCGAGCGCGCGAAGGACGCCGGACTTCGTCCGGCGGGACTTGGCAAACGGATACTTCGGTGTGAAACCGCGCCGTCCTTCGTCCTCGCCTGCATATGCTACGAAAATGAGCTTTAAGCCTGCGTTCCGGATGTACGCCGAACAAGCGCATTAAACGTTTCGCGTTATGCGGCGCACATTTTTACGCAGCGATTCATTGTCATCATTGTACATATCTGACATTTTTTATACAAAGGAATTTGGAGTGATGGATTTGAGCAACGAAAAAAACAGAAAAAATATCTCCGCGCTCGGGGAGCGTGAAGAAAACGCAATTGTAAACCGCATGATGGCGGTTTTCGTGGCGGCTGTATGCGCCGTTATCATTCTTCTTATGATAGGCAACGGCGGCGCGGTCGAGCGCACCTTTGTGATTAACGTCCTGCCGGTAATGAAGATAATCAGCCTTGTGCTTCTTGCCGGAACGTTTGTATGGTACATAATCGACCGGAAAGCAGAGCATGATAGCATACGTTCCTTCTCGCCCGGCGTTTTCGTCATCGCCTCGGCGACGCTGACCGCAGTCATGTGGCTCTATACTCAGCTCGGAGTTATTTTCTCGGTCGGAATTATCATCGCGGTAACAGTCGCGGCGTTCGTTTATTACTTTTATCAGCGCGATTTCTTCTGGTTTACAATACTGACCATTATCGGCGCTGTTTCGCTTGTCCTTTCACGTCAGGCGCTCAATGTCTGGATCGTTAAGACGATCGCGCTCGTTGCAGTGCGCGCTCTCTGCGTCATAGCGTCGCTCGGTTTCCTCGCTGTAATTGTCTTACTCGCCAAAAAGGGCAGAATGAAGCTGTTCGGACGCGAGCTTATCTTCCGTGAGGGAACTCAGCGCCTTCCTTTCATAATCGCTCCCGCTCTCATCACCGCCGGCACCGTGATCGCGTTCTTCGCTCCGGCAGCCGCTACATACGCCGCTTTCGCGCTGCTTGCGCTCTATTTAGTGTATGCTATAATATATACTGTAAAAATGATGTGAATTTTATAAATTTTCATAAAAAGACTATTGATATTATACGAAAAATATAGTAGAATATAGTATATAATACACAGCAGGCACAGCGATATACTCACCAGGGCGAAAATGTACGGTATCCTGCGCATACGAGAGTTTAATATGATTTTTTTATTTCCGATATATATGACCGCGGGGCGGTTTTTCGGACAGAGTTGAAAGGAGGCGCCTTATGTCAAACAGATTATTTCAGGGTATAATTCACCAGATGAAAGAAGCTGTCGATCGCGTAATCGGCGTTATTGATGAAAACGGAGTTATTATTTCATGCAGCGAGCTTGTCAAAATCGGAGAAACCCGTCAGGGTATCCGCGATGAGCTTGCATATACCTCGGACGCGGTCGTAACAGGGGGTTATACTTATCGCCCCATCGGGTCGAACGCGCGCGCCGAGTATGTGGTATTTGTCGAGGGCGAGGATAAGATGGCGGAAAAAACCTCGATGATACTCGCGATTTCACTTTCCAACATAATAACGCTTTATGATGAGAAATACGACAAGAGTTCGTTTATAAAGAACGTTATTTTAGACAATATTCTGCCAAGCGACATTTATATCAAGTCTAAGGAGCTGCATTTTTCCAGCGACGTTATGCGCATTATGTTCCTCATCCGTTTCTTCGGAAAGAACGATATGGTGCCGTATGACATGATTGCGAATATGTTCCCAGACCGCAACAAGGACTACGTCATTTCGGTCGGCGAGCATGATATCGTTCTCGTTAAAGAAATCAAGCCCAACTACGATATGAAGGAGATTGAGAAGATCGCGAAGCAGATCGCCGACACTCTCTCCGCTGAATTTTACACGAAGGTTTCGATCGGAATCGGCACCGCTGTCGACAATATCAAGGATCTCGCGCGCTCGTTCGAGGAAGCGCAGGTCGCGCTTGAGGTCGGCAAGGTTTTCGACACCGAAAAGAATATCATCAGCTACGAAAATCTCGGCATCGGCCGTTTGATATATCAGCTTCCGACAACTCTCTGCGAAATGTTTTTGCAGGAAGTTTTCAAGAAGGGTTCTCTCGAATCGCTTGACCGCGAAACGCTCATGACCATTCAATGCTTCTTTGAAAACAACCTCAACGTATCCGAAACCTCTCGCAAGCTGTTTGTTCACCGCAATACCCTCGTCTACCGCCTTGAAAAAATCCGCAAGCTGACCGGGCTTGATCTTCGTGAATTCGAACACGCCATCACCTTCAAGGTTGCTCTCATGGTCAAAAAATACCTTACATCGAAGCCTGTCAAATTTTGACATACTGATCCGAGCTTCGTTCAGCCGGTTATTTTGCACATCAGTTAATGTTTACAATATAACACCATTGCTTCACAGCGGAGATAAGGCGTTATCGCGATGATATACGGCTGTCGCCGCTTTTGGCGGTGCGGGCTACCGCACCGCTGTTTTGGTAAATTGACCGAATGTGAAAAAACGGTTTATATTGTATTAACAAATCGAAAAATAACGCGTAAGCCGTTCCCTATCCCATATATTGAGGATTTTATATAAAAAATGATTGAATTCAAAAATGTTAGCAAAATCTATCCAAACGGAACCGCCGCTCTTGATAATATCAATTTAAAAATCAACGACGGCGAATTCGTTTTTATAGTCGGAGCCTCCGGCGCCGGAAAAACCACCATGATGAAGCTGCTGCTGCGTGAGGAAAAGATCACCTCCGGGCGGCTTATGGTCGACGAATTCGACCTCGCCAAAATGCCGAACCGCAAGGTTCCGTATTACAGGCGTCAGCTCGGCGTCGTTTTTCAGGATTTCAGACTGTTTCCGAACAAAACGGTGTTCGAAAACGTCGCCTTCGCCATGCGTGTTATCGGCGTTCCGTCGAGCGTGATCAAACGCCGCGTTCCGACGATACTCAGCATCGTCGGTCTTTCCGACAAATATAAATGTTTCCCGAGTCAGCTCTCGGGCGGCGAACAGCAGCGCGTTGCGCTCGCTCGCGCAATGGCAAACAATCCGCGCACCATTATCGCGGACGAGCCGACTGGCAACATCGATCCGAAGCTCAGCCTTGAAATTATGAATTTGCTTATAAAAATACAGAAGAAGAATAAAACCGTTATCGTTGTCACGCACGAAAAGAATCTTGTGGACTATTTTCAGCAGCGCGTCGTAACACTCGGCGACGGTACGATCAAAGAGGACAGAATAGGCGGTATGTTCGATGAGAAGATATAGTTTAACCTACTTCATCGGGCAGAGCATCAAGGGCTTGTGGCGAAACGGCGTCATGAGTCTCGCGTCGATCACGGTACTTATGTCCTGTCTAACGGTGATAGGAGCGTTTTCGCTGCTCGTCACAAATATAAACTACAATCTGCGCGATCTCAAAGCGATGAATCAGATCATCGGCTACGTCAATCTCGATTACACCGACGAGCAGACGCAGGCGGTCGGCGATTCGATACGCGCGCTTGACAACGTACTGACCATCGATTTTATCTCGAAAGCCGACGCCCTTGCCGAGGAAACGCCGAAATATGAAGAAAATCCCAACCTCGTCGCCATGCTCGAGAACGATAATCCCTATCCGGCCTGCTATGTTATCACCTACGCCGACGCATCCCGCGTCACCACCCTGCAATATCAGCTTGAAAATACCGAGGGAATCTACAAGGTGACCTGCAATCTCGACATCGCGAACAGCATCGAAAGCCTGCGAAGCGGCATCACCGTCGTTTTCATGTGGTTTCTGATCATACTTTTCGTCGTGTCGATATTCGTCATCATAAATACCATCAAGCTGGCGGTATTCTCAAGACGGCAGGAAATATCCGTAATGCGCTATGTCGGCGCGACCAACTGGTTTATTGTGCTGCCATTCATATTCGAAGGCATTATCATTGGACTTTTATCGGCGACCGTCGCGTTCTTTATAGAATGGTACGCGTACGGCTACGTCGCCAAGATGATCGTCGCCGACTATTCGATGATCGCGGTGCTTCCCTTCTCCGAGGTGTGGTCGCTCATTCTGTTCTCCTTCCTCGGAATCGGAGTCGTCACCGGCATTATCGGCAGCTGCCTGTCGCTCAATAAATATCTTAAAGCATAAGGTTTGCCCGGAAAATCGCCGCAAAACGTCATTTTATATGAATGTATATTGAAAAAATTGAATATACTTTTTTATTCGTGATTTTTGGTTTTTCGGATAAGACCTGAAGGACGCATACAAACCCTTTCCATGTTTTTCGGAGATACTGATATGAAAAAAAAG
>JBAXZA010000123.1:0-5590 GCA_041670545.1 Eubacteriales bacterium
GCACACTTCTGCTCCCCGCCGTCATGCTTCGCTACGAACGCGATATCACGCTCGACGGTATGAGCGGAGACGATATATCCCGCGCTCTCGGCGTTCCGGTGAGGTTCGTCGAAAACGGAGGGGACGAGCTGCTCCGCGCTCTCTGCGGTCTGCAATCAGAATAAGTTTTTAAAATCGCCGTATTAAAGCATAAACAACGCCATTATAAGATAGGATGATATATAAATGAAACCGGTAATCGCGATAGTCGGACGTCCGAACGTCGGAAAAAGCACGCTTTTCAATAAACTGGCGGGCAGACGCATCGCCATCGTACAGGATACCCCCGGCGTCACGCGCGACCGTATCTACGCCGATATAGAGTGGAACGGACGCAAAATGATGCTTATCGACACGGGCGGAATCGAACCCATCACCGATGATATAATATTGAAGCATATGAGAGCGCAGGCGGAGCTTGCGGTTGAAATGGCGGACGTCATCATATTCATGACCGAAATATCGGCTGGACTGACCGCAGACGACCGTGACATCGCCAAAATGCTGCTGCGTTCGCGCAAGCCGATAATAATCGCAGTCAATAAGGTCGATTCAATCGGCGCGCCGCCCCCCGAATTTTACGAATTCTACGAGCTTGGCTTTGAGGACGATCCGGTCGCCGTATCGTCGCTTCACGGCAACGGAACGGGCGATCTGCTCGACTCTGTTATCGCTCATCTGCCGCCAGAGCCGGAAACGCCTGAGGACGAGGAAACCGACCGCATTTCGGTCGCCGTCATCGGACGCCCCAACGCCGGAAAAAGCTCGATAATCAACCGCGTGCTCGGCGAGGACCGTATGATCGTTTCCGATATAGCCGGCACAACGCGCGATTCGGTGGACAGCAGTCTGGATAACGAATACGGTAAATTCAACTTCATCGATACCGCCGGAATACGGCGTCAGGCGCGTATTGACAGCAGTCTTGAGCGCTATTGTGTCCTCCGCGCTAAAATGGCGGTCGAACGCTCGAACGTCTGCCTTATCATGCTCGACGCCACCGACGGAGTTACCGAACAGGACGAACGCATCGCCGGCATTGCTCACGAAGCCGGAAAAGCGTCGGTCATTATCGTCAACAAATGGGATCTTGTCGACAAGGATAACGATTCGGTCAAAAAATTCACCGAAAAGGTATACAAAGCGCTTTCCTACATGACCTATGCGCCCCTGCTTTTCGTTTCGGCGCTCACCGGTCAGCGGCTCAATAAGCTGTTCGAGCAGATAAATTATGTGTACAATCAGTCGGTCATGCGAGTCACGACCGGTATGCTCAACGATGTGCTTGCCGACGCGCAGGCACGCGTTCAGCCGCCGTCCGATAAGGGCAGACGCCTTAAAATATATTATATGACGCAGACCCAAACCGCACCGCCCACCTTCGTCATTTTCTGCAATGACGCCGAGCTGTTCCATTTTTCATATCAGCGCTATATCGAAAATCAGCTGCGTTCGGTATTCGGCTTCCGCGGCGTTCCGATAAAGCTTGTCATACGTCAGCGCGGCGAAAACGGCTGACACACGATGGAGCGGAGAAACCTCTGAATACAGTGCAGCTGGCCGACGCCGAGGATTCATGCCGGAAACCTATTTATCAGAGGATATCTAAGACCTATATCGCCGAAAAATATTTGCATGGGAGATAATATGCAATGGAATTTACCTTGACTAACCTTCGTCTGAACGGACTTTTTGGCATCAATTTCCCGGATATGCCGCTCTGGCTGTACATCACCGCGCTTGTAGTGTCGGCGGCGGCGGCTTATTTTCTCGGAAGCCTCAACTTCGGCGTTATCATCTCAAAATACAAATTTCATGAGGATATCCGCTCCTACGGCAGCGGCAACGCCGGAATGACAAATATGCTGCGCACCTACGGAAAATCGGCGGCGGCGTTTACCCTGCTGGGCGACGGCGTCAAGGCGGCGGTGTCGGTGCTTGCCGGAACGCTGCTCATCGGCGTTTCGGGCGCTTATATAGCCGGACTGTTCTGCATCGTCGGACACGCGTTCCCGATCTACTACGGCTTTAAGGGCGGCAAGGGCGTCGTCGTTTCGGCGGTCACGATACTGTGCCTTGAGCCAATGGTATTTCTGCCGCTGTTCGTGCTTTTCCTCGCCATCGTCGCGGCGACGCGTTATATTTCGCTCGGCTCGATAATGGGAATGTTCGTTTTTCCGCTGCTGCTCAATCGTCTGTATCCGGCGCTGCATAAAGGCGCGTCGGCTGGCGCTGTCGTCACAGTTACCTCGATACTTATGTCGGTAATGGTCATATGGCTGCACCGCTCGAACATAAAACGGCTGTGGGAGGGCAAGGAAAACAAGCTCTCGTTCAAGAAAAAAGATAAAAAAAAGCTCGGCGGGCAGCAGAACGGCGCGGAGATCTCCGCCGCTGAGGACGGCACGGAAGATTCGTCCGATTCCGCTCAAACGAAGAATGTAACGCAAAATGCGGCAGATGCACCGGCGAAACCGAAAAAATCCGGCAAAAAGGGCAGATAAAATCATACGGCCGGCGCAGAGCGCTTTGCGTTACGCCGCCGTCCGTATATCCAATCTTTATATAAAGGAATGATTTTCAATGATCCCACAGGTCGAACAGATAGCGGCGCGGGTTCGCGAGCTTCGCGAGATCCTCGATATTCCGGTCGCCGATATAGCGCGCGACATCGGCGTCGATGCCGATGTTTATCAAAAATACGAAAGCGGCGAGGACGATATTCCCGTCGGCAAGCTCTATCTCATAGCGAGCGTTCTGCACGTCGATCCCACGGTGCTGCTCATCGGCGACAGCCCGCGCATGGTGGATTATACCATCGTGCGCGGAGGACGAGGAATCGACGTCGAGCGCTACGCCGGCTACCGCTTCTCCTCGCTTGCGTATAATTACATCAACCGCGAGATGGAGCCTATGATAGTCACGCTCGATCCGAGCATCGTAAGACCTGAGCTTGTCACCCATGAGGGACAGGAATTCAACTATGTGCTCGAGGGAAACGTCGCCGTCATTCTGCGCGACAAGGAATATATTCTGCGCGCGGGAGATTCAATGTATTTCAATCCTGCCATTCCGCACGGTCAGAGAGCGGTCGGGGACACCCCCGCTAAGTTTTTGACGATCATCAACGAAAGGATGTAAAACCGCTCGTCGCCTTCGCCGCTACGCGCCCAACGGCGTGTGATGGAAAATGCGGAGAGGAACGCCGTAAAATTTATGTGTTAAGGAATGGAAAAATATAGTGAATTTTCTCAGCAGATATCTCGAGAGAACCGATTTTACCGGCTACGAGGATTTTAAAGCAAACTATAAGCTCAACGTTCCGGAGCATTTCAACTTCGGTTACGATATTATTGACGAATATGCTCGCATTGAGCCGGAAAAACCCGCGCTCATATGGTATAACAACGACGGTGACGAGGTGCTTCGCCGCGATTTCACCTTTGGAATGATAAGCGAGCTTTCAAACCGCGCCGCAAACGTTTTCCGCTCGATGGGAATCGGCAGGGGCGACCGCGTGCTGCTCATTCTGCGTCAGCGCCCCGAAGCGTGGATTTGTATTGCCGCGCTCTGTAAGCTTGGCGCGACCGCGATTCCAGCGTCCTTCCAGCTCACCGCAAAGGACATTATTTATCGCTGCGAAGCCGCGCAGGCTAAGGCTATATGCGCCATCGACGACGATGAAATACTGAAACATATCGCCGGCTCTGTCCATGGCTGCACGACTGTAAAGGCAGTCGGCATCGTCGGGGAGAACATTCCCGCCGGCTGTGTCGATTTTCGCCGCGCGATGGAGCTGGCGTCGCGCTCGCTTGATAAAGTTGTAACAGACAACAACGATATCATGCTGATGTACTTCTCCTCCGGCACAACCGGTATGCCCAAGATGATAGCGCATGATTTTACCTATCCGCTCGGGCATATAACCACCGCCAAATATTGGCAGCACGTTGAGGACGGCGGGCGTCATCTCACCTATTCGGATTCCGGCTGGGCGAAGTTCGCGTGGGGCAAAATCTACGGTCAGTGGATATGCGGCGCGGTGCTTGTGGCGTTCGACGAAACCGGCAAATTTCAGCCCGCCAAGCTGCTTGCCTGCATGAACGATTTACAGCTGACCACCTTCTGCGCACCCCCGACGATATACCGTTTTCTCATCAAAGAGGATATGTCGGTGTGCAGCTGGTCGTCGCTGCATCACTGCTGCACGGCGGGCGAACCGCTCAATCCCGAGGTTTTCCGCCGCTTCAAGGAAGCGACCGGGCAGGATATATACGAGGGCTTCGGTCAGACCGAAACTACCGTTATCCTCGGCAATTTCGGTTGGGGCGAGATCAAGCTCGGCTCGACCGGACGTCCCGTCGCGCTTTATAACATCGATATCGCCGACGAAAACGGAAACAGCTGCGAGGACGGCGTCGTCGGCTCGATAGTTGTACGCGGCACGGACGAGCATCGCCCGACCGGACTGTTCCTCGGCTATTATCACGACGACGAGGCGCAGGCAAAGGCGTGGAAGAACAATATGTACAACACAGGCGATATGGGCTGGCGCGATTCCGACGGCTACATCTGGTTTGAGGGACGCGGCGACGATGTTATCAAATGCAGCGGCTACCGCATCGGACCGTTTGAGGTGGAAAGCGCTCTGCTCACCCATCCTTCTGTGCTCGAGTGCGCTGTTACGGCTGTTCCCGATCCGATACGCGGTCAGGTGGTCAAGGCGACTGTTGTGCTCGCACGCGGCTATACGCCGAGCGATGAGCTTCGCAAGGAACTGCAAAATCATGTTAAAACAACAACCGCGCCCTACAAATACCCGCGCGTGCTTGAATTTGTCGACGAGCTTCCCAAAACGACGAGCGGTAAGATACGCCGCGTTGAGATACGTCAGAACGACGCCGCCAAGAAATAATGTGCGGCTGGGCGAGGAGCGGGGGACGCGGCTTTTTGAAAAAAGCTTGGCAAAAACTTTAGGGCATGGGATATTTAATACAGCATATACAATATAGTTAAAAGTCTTTTGCACAGCTTTTCTTCAGAAAAGCTTGTACCTGTTTCTTTGTCGCCTAAAAAATACAGAATTTTTTTAAAAACTCTTGCAATTCATTGCGCGATGTGTTATAATGTTTCGTGATGATTTGATATGAACTCTCGCGGAGTTTTGCGACTCCCGATAGTTCCAAACTCTATTTCCGAAGGAGGTGTCTGAAGTGGCAAAGTGTGATCTCTGCGGAAAGAGCGTGGTATTCGGACTCAACGTATCCCACTCGAACCGTAAAACATCCAGAACTTGGAAGCCCAATGTAAGACGCGTTAAGGCTGTCGTCAACGGAACAAACAAAACGATAAATGTATGCTCCCGCTGCCTGCGTTCCGGCAAGGTGCAGAGAGCAGTCTGATTATTTCGGACGTCTCTGAATATCGCGGAGGAACTGCGGCGATGCAAATGTGCCGCGTTCGTCCCGATCTTCCGATAATTCAATATTTGTCAATAAAGGACGGATTTTATCCATCCTTTGTGCGTTTTGTGCGGATTTTGCCGCGATTA
>JBAXZA010000124.1:0-5581 GCA_041670545.1 Eubacteriales bacterium
AGAATATTATTGTACACCTTATAGACCGCGAACGCGGCGAGATAGTTCATCGCTGCGCAGACCACCGAACCGGCGGCGGCGAACATCACGCCGTTGCGCGTATAAACGCGCCGAATCTCGCTCCACAGCGCGCCAAACGCCGACAGCACGGTGAATTCCCCCTCGCGCTTGAGGTAGAATAGCGTCTGCGAGAAAAACCATATGAGCGGCGACAGACAGAGAATGAGATACGCGGCGGCGACATATATCGCCGCGTAGCGCGCCGCCTCGGTTATACGCCGTGAAACGAGCGCGTGCGTGTCCGATACCTTGATTGAATCGCTGTATTTTGCCGCCCAGACTCGCAGCTCGTCATAAAGCGTGCGCACTCCGGCGCTGTCGAGCGTCTGATCGCAGTACACACGAACGATGTTATAACCCACCTCGGCGTCTGTGATGTCGGTATAAGCGGCGTTTGAAATGTAAAACGGCATCGTCGGATAGGTATCGTGATCATGTATGACCGCGCACACGGTGAAATCGATGTAGTCGAATTTATACTTTGACAGCTCGAAGTTGAGCAGCTCAAGCCCCTGCGAATAATCGGGCGCGGCGACGCTCCGGCTGCGGTATTTCGCCGCGGTGACAGTGTCGCCCACCTTGATGTTTAAAACCGTGTTATTATCGATTGAATCGAACATTATGACGGCGCGGTCGTCGGTGAGGACGGCTTCGAGGTCGCCGTCGTAATCATAGCCCTGACGCTTTATGTATTCGATAACCTCGGCGTCGCACGCCGTATAGGAAACGCCGTTGACAGCGAGCTTATCGCTCGATGGAACCTGCGCAAAGTTAGAAAACGGCTTTGCCGCCGAGCTGTCAAGCTCGATGTGCGAGCGTATTTCGGTGCAGTCGGACGAGCATTTCTTGAACGTGCCGGTGACGCCGTCTATCGCCATAATCTCGGAGCTTGTGAATTCGTCATAGAACGAAGAGTCGGAAAAAGTCAGTCCGAACTGCTCCCTTTCGCGGTAAATCTGATAAACATCGGTGTAAAACATCAGACTTATGAACAGCGCGGCGAAAACGGTAGAGGTGAGCAGCAGCTTGACGTTATATTTGCGGAAGCGCCACATACTGCGCGTTTCATAGCCGGAGGGGAATTTCAGCCCGCCGAATTCAAACGAACGGCGCGGCGAAACGATGAGGTTTGAATTATCCTCCGATATGATGAGCGACATGGGGGTGCGGCGCGACAATCTCCAAACCGGCCATATGACGGCGAGAGCCGCCGCTGCCGCCGCGAACAAAAGCAGCTTGACGAGCGATGTCCAGTTAAAAACAAACTGTTCGCCCGAGCTTTTGTAAATCAGCATATCGGTGAAAACCGAAAATAGCGACGCCGGAACAAATGATATAAAGGTAATTACCATCATTTCCCATAAGCTGTTCTCAAACAGCTTCTTGAAATCCGCTCCGAACGACATATAGACGCCGTAGGTGAAGCGGTAATGGTTGATTCTTATACTGTAAAGCGACATTAAGAAAAATACGGAAAGTGCGCAGACCGCCACCGCCGTGATCATGTACTGCGCGCGTACCACCATCGCGGTCGAGGGCTGCGGCTGCATAACGCGGAAGCCGCCCTCCGAGAGCAGTGTCAGATCGGAATAATAATTTTTCCGGAAACGGGCGAAGCAGGCGTCCGCGTCGTCATTCGTCCAGCGTATGTAAACGTCGTATTTGGCGTTGTAAGCGCCTTCTCCGTCGCGGTTCTGATACCGGACGATCTCATAGACGCGGTCGCTTATGAAAACGGTGTTCGACTGATTATAAAGTATGCTGAACTGATCGGCGTTGAGGTCGATAAGCGCTATGTCGTAATCATACTCCTCCGCAAGCATCCGGTCCTCCATATCGATGGCGTTGTCGGTCGCGATGGTGAGCACTCCGAAAAGGCTCTGTATCACGAAAAGCGCGATGAAAAAGCTGAGATACTGCCGCTTATGAAACATGACGCTTTTTACGGCGAGAGTGACATTGCGGCGAAGATAGCTGGCAAGCGATTCCAACATCCGAAACCTCCATGCGGTATGCGGCAAAATCTGTATATGTATCCGCTGTTAATAATATTATAACATATAGCTAACATAATTCTACATTATTATATTAACAACTCACAAAGTATCTATTAAATTGCACATTGCTGTTATGTTAAATCAACCAAAATTGTACCAATGCCTTGACAAATGTGAATGAACGGTATATAATAAAATATGACCGTGACAAACATAATTTAATATTATGCGGGGGTGCTGGATAAGCTCCGGCTGAGATGCGCAGACGCGCGAACCCTTATAACCTGATATGGATAATACCGGCGCAGGGAGAATTTTCCTCAGTAAAATAGCCGATATCGCATTGCAAACGCGTTTTCGGCGTCAAATGTTGATATCAAAGCGGCTTTTTCGCCGCCTATGCTTACCGCGCTGTTATGAATGGCGCGGTGATTTTTATTTTACGGAGGTTTTTCATATGAAAAACGAAAAAACACGCACGCTTGTTGAATGTGCGCTGCTCGTCGCGATGGCGACTGTGCTTTCGCTCGTCAAGCTCTGGCAGATGCCGCTCGGCGGCTCTGTCACCCTGCTCAGTATGCTGCCGATCTGCCTTATCTCGGTGCGCCACGGACTAAAATGGGGCGTCGGCTCTGCGTTCGTTTATTCGCTCGTGCAGCTTTTCCTCGATCTCGGCGCGATGATGAGCTGGGGGCTGACGCCGGCGATGTTCATCGGCTCGATGCTGCTCGATTATATCGTCGCATTCACTGTTCTCGGTCTTGCCGGAGCGTTTCGAAACAAGGGCTTCACCGGCGTCATGGCGGGCGTTTTCATGGCGATGCTGCTTCGCTTTGTATCGCACGTCATATCCGGAACGATAATATTCGACATCTGGATGCCAGAGGAATGGACGAATCCTCTGCTCTATTCGGTCTGCTATAACGGCGCGTTCCTGCTCCCCGAAACGATCGTCACGATGATCGCCTGCCCCGCCATTGTCACGGCGCTCAACCATATAAAGAAACCCGCAAAAGCGTAATTTTGCGGTGCAGCGCCTGTTCTGACAGCTTTAAACCTACTGACAATTTTTGCCTGCAAAATATATAAGCTTTTCACGCGCTGCATACTGCACAGCCGGACGTATACGTCCGGCTGTTTTGTTGTATTTGTGTACGAACAGCCCTTCCGATATATGTGAAAATTTGTTGAATATTCTGTAAATCTATGCTTGACAAACAAGTTAGGTTGTGCTAACATATAATCAAAGTTAGTCAATGCTAACATAAAGGCGGCATACTGAGATATTCCGATGATATTACAAATATATATATACGGAGGCACATATATGACACTTGACCAGCTTGCGCCGGGCAAATCGGCGGTCATAACGCGGGTCGGCGGCGAGGGGACGCTTCGTCTGCGCTTCCTCGACATGGGTCTTATCCCGCGCACCACGGTTTCAATGGAAAAGATAGCGCCGATGGGCGATCCGCTCGAAATACGCGTCCGCGGCTACGAGCTGACGCTCCGCGCCGAGGACGCGCGCAGCATCGAGATCACCGAAGCGTCAGCCGAAAATAACGTTCCGCCGTCCGCAAAAGCATCCGGATACGGAAAAAAGCCCGAAAAATCGATAGCCGGAGGTAAACGCTGATGGTATTCGCTCTCGCCGGAAATCAGAACTGCGGCAAAACCACCCTTTTCAACGCTCTCACCGGCTCAAATCAGCACGTCGGCAACTTCCCCGGCGTCACCGTCGAGCAGAAAAGCGGTGAAATACGCGGCGCGAAGGACTGTTCGCTCGTCGACCTGCCGGGTATTTATTCGATACGTCCCTACACGCAGGAGGAAATCGTCACGCGCGATTTTCTGCTCAATGAAAAACCGGATGGCATTATAAACATCGTCGACGCGACCAATATCGAGCGAAATTTGTACCTCACGCTCCAGCTGTGCGAGCTGCACGTCCCGATGGTGCTCGCGCTCAACATGATGGACGAGGTGCGGCAGAACGGCGGCACGGTCGACGTCGCGAAAATGAGCGAAGCGCTCGGCATACCCGTCGTGCCGATAGCGGCGGCGAGCGGCGAGGGCGTATCCGAGCTTTGCGACCGCATCGTCGAAACAGCGCACGATAAAATTTATCCGTCGGTCACCGATTTCTGCTCGGACGGCGCCGTCCACCGCTGCATCCACGCCGTCGCTCACCTCATCGAGGATCACGCGCGCGCCGAAAATATGTCGCCGCGCTTCTGCGCGACAAAGCTTATCGAGGGCGACTCCGATTTCGCGGAAAAGCTGAAGCTTGACGAAAATGAACGCGAGCTGCTCGAGCACAGCGTAGTCGAGATGGAAAACGAGACAGGCTACGAGCGCAACGAAGCGCTCGCCGATATGCGCTACACCTTTATCGAGGGCGTGGTCGAAAGCTCGGTCGTCAAATGTCACGAAAGCCGCGAGCATATCCGAAGCGTCAAAATCGACAAGATCCTGACCGGCAAATACACCGCGATACCGGTTTTTCTGGGCGTTATGCTGCTAATTTTTTTCCTCACCTTCAACGTGATAGGCTCGGCGCTCTCCGATCTGCTCTCGATGGGCATCGACGCGCTTTCGGGTGCCGTCAGCTCGGCGCTCACCTCCTATGGGATAAATCCGGTTGTACACAGCCTTGTTATCGACGGAATATTTACCGGCGTCGGCAGCGTGCTTTCGTTTCTGCCGATAATCGTCACTCTGTTTTTCTTTTTATCGGTGCTCGAGGATACCGGCTATATGGCTCGCATCGCGTTCGTCATGGATAAGCCGCTGCGCAAAATCGGACTTTCCGGACGCAGCTTTGTGCCGATGCTCATCGGCTTCGGCTGCTCCGTTCCAGCGATAATGGCGACGCGCACCCTGTCCTCCGACCGCGACCGCAAAATGACCATCATGCTCACGCCCTATATGAGCTGCTCGGCGAAAATACCGATCTACGCGGTGTTCTGCGCCGCTCTATTTCCGAAAACCGCGCCGCTCGTCATGATCGGGCTTTACATAACCGGAATCCTGCTCGGAATCGCGGTCGCCGCCATTCTCCGCCGCACGACGTTTCGCGGCAATCCCGTTCCGTTCGTCATGGAGCTGCCAAACTACCGTATGCCGTCGGCAAAGAGCGTCGCGCTGCTGCTCTGGGAAAAGGCGCGTGATTTCATCGAACGCGCGTTCACAGTCATATTCGCCGCCACAATGATCATATGGTTTTTGCAGACCTTCGATACGCGGCTCAATGTCGTCGCCGACAGCGCGGACAGTCTGCTCGCACTCATCGGACGCGTGATAGCGCCGATATTCTCCCCCGCCGGCTTCGGCGACTGGAGAGCGGTCACCTCGCTCATCTCCGGCTTCACCGCTAAGGAAGCGGTCGTCAGCACGCTCTCTGTCCTCATGGGAACGAGCGTCTCAGAGCTTGGCGGTGCGCTCGGCGCACTGTTTACCCCGCTTGCCGCCGCCGCGTTCCTCATCTTCACGCTGCTCTATACACCGTGCGTCGCCGCCGTCGC
>JBAXZA010000125.1:0-5578 GCA_041670545.1 Eubacteriales bacterium
CGGCGCATCAGGGTACACATATCCGCTGGTGCGGCTACGCCTACCTCGCTTGGAGAGAAACAGCGGCATTAACGAGACTACATCTTGCAAAGAACGCTCACACGCGGGAGTGCCGCACGTATTTTGCGCGTCCCAGCGGGGGAAGGGGAGTCCGAGGGGTGAGGGGCGCCGCCGCGTCCCCCATCCTCCAGATTCTTCCGCGTAAACCTACGCGAAATCATCATCAAGCAAAGAACGTTCGTGAAAACGTTATCCCATGTAACCCCACGCGTCAATTCTCCCGCGTAAAAACAAACCCGACGATTCCACCGCATAAAGCAAAGCAATAAAATACTCTAATATCCCATTGAACTCATGTTAAATTAATATTTATCTGTTTACTTTTAGTGGAAAAGATGCTATACTATGATATGAATAATCGTTTCATTTATGTATTGGAACGGCGCGCGCCGCGTGTGTGCCGCCGTGAGCGAAATGGAGGAAATGAGCATATGCACAGCGGTCTGCGCTCCGATAAAAAAAACGCCGTATTCCTCGCCGTCAGTCTGAGCATATCGGCGGCGGTCGTATGCCTGCCGCTTGTCCGCGCGTTTTCCTCAAATACGGCGCTGCTCGCGCTCATAACGGCGGCGGCGGCGGCGCTTTTCGCTTTTGTTTATCTAACGACGCGCTCGCCGCTCTGCTATATGCTTCCGCTTTTGTCGTATCTCGCTGCCTTTGCGGCGACCGGTGATCCGATAGCGTCGCTCACCTCGACCGCGTTCTTCCCTCCCGCTTTTATTCTCACTTGGATGTTTTCGCGCGCTTCAAAAGCGCCGCCGTCCGCCACGACTGCCGGAAAAGCTGTCGCAGCCGTCAGACGCGCCCTCGGCTTCGCAGATGAGGACGCCGCGTCTGTAAGCGCCGACAGCTGCCGCGACGCTGAATATGCCTGCGCCGAAACCTCCGGCAAAGCAGACACTGCAAATGCCGCGCGCCGCCCAGAGAGGATAAGCGCCGTGGCGGCTATGTCGGCGGCTCTGCTCGTCTGCGGAGCGCTCTATATCGTTTTTTCGTCGGCTCTGACTTACAGCTCGCTGTCGTTTGACTCGCTTGTCAGCTTTTTTAACGCGCAGAACGACCGTATGCGCGCCATAATTTCATCGTTTACCGTGACCGCCGCCGACGGCACGGTTTCGCCGCTTTATACGGACGAAGCGATCGAATATATGGTCAGCTATATCATCGTCTGCCTGCCCTCGATACTCATCTGCGCCGCAAATATTATCGCGTATCTGACTACCTGCTTTTTCTCAGCCGCGGCGCGTCTGTCCGGAATTTATCCGAAGCTGCTCGGCGGGCGCTGGGACAGCTCGGTGAGCATTATTTCAGCCGCGCTCTACACCTTCGCTTATATTTTTTCGGCGATAGGCAGCGCTTCGCAGTCGAACGCACTCGGAGCGGTCACCACCAACCTTATCATTATGCTCACTCCCGCGTTCGCTCTGATGGGGGTCAAGGGTATGTGGCGGCGTATGCGCGAGAGCCGCACGTCCTATTACGGCGGACGTCCGGCGCGCGGTGTTTCGGCGCTCGGACTTGTATATCTCATGCTGTGCGCCGCCATGCTGTTCATAAATCCGTTTATTCCGGTAATACTGCTCGCCTTTCTCGGAACAGCTGATACCATAATTGCCTACGCCGCTCCGTTTTTGCGGCGCGGAGAAAAATAACGCCGTTTTATCAGTGACTGTTCGTAATTATCTGTAAACCGGACTATTGTATAAAACAAACCATTCATTCAGGATAATCAGAACATAAATTCTGATATGTTGTTTATTTTACGAGTGAATTTTTAGCTATACGCGACAAATATTGTGATAAAAGGTATATTATGTTAAACTCTGTAAAACGCTTTTTTGCAAAACGCGCGGGAAATCAGACCTATTGGCGAATGATAATGAATATCGCCATATCGCTGATCTTTTTCGCACTGCTCACCTATATCCTCGGCTACACCGAGCTGCCCAAGCTGCGCTTCGCGGTGATCATCACCGCGCTTTATCTCGCGGTGATTTTGATAAGCGGCATTATATTCCGCTTTCTTTCGGTGCATATTTCATCTGTGCCGGACGAGGAGGACGCGGCGACGCTCAACAACCTCACCCTGTCGTTTATTAAAAACATTTCCTCGCCCATCACTATAATCGACGCCGCCGGACGCATAACATGGTTCAACCGCTCGATGGCGGCGACCGGCTGCATCGATCCCTCGATGCGCGGACGCAACATCGCCCAGCTTCTGCGCTCCGACGACGATGGCGTCGAGGGACACGGCGAAACCCGCGTTCATAATCTCGCGCGGCCGGAGGACGATATCGTGGTGCGGCTGCTCGAATCGACTTCTCCGGACAGCACCGCCGGCAGCGTCGAGGTTGTAATGGGCGGACGCAAATACCGGCTGAATCCATATCCTTCGGACAGCCGCGGAAAGCAGATCATCATCGTTGTATGGAACGACCTCACCGAGCTTGACGACGCCGAGGGACACAATATCGCGGTCGCGTCGATAGTTATCGACAACCTCGACGAGATAATGAAATTTGTAAAAAACAAATATCACGACATATCGCAGGACGTAGCCGAACGGCTGATGGATTTCGCGACGTCTGTCGGCGGAATTTTGAATGATTATGAGCGCGGAAAATTCATTTTCATCTTCGAGCGCCGTCACCTCGCGGATTTCACCCGCAGCGGCTTCGACAAGCTGCTCGAAAGCATTCATGAGATACGCGTAGACGACGGAAATCTGCCGGTCACCGTTTCGATAGGCGTCGCTGATATCGACGGCAGCCTTGACGACAAGGAGAGAGCGTCAAATTCGGCGCTCGATATGGCGCTTCAGCGCGGCGGCGATCAGGTCGTACTCAAAAACCGTTCGGGCGAGCCGGAATATTTCGGCGGGCACGTCAAGGGTCTTACCAAAAGTACAAAATCGCAGGCGCGGCTTCGCGCGAACGAGCTGCTCGCTCATCTTTCGGACAGCGACAACGTTATCCTCATGGCTCACCGCCGAATCGACTTCGACGCGCTCGGCGCCTGCGTCGGTATCGCGCGGCTCGCGATGTTCTGCGGCGTGCGTGTCAATATTGTCGTCAACTTCGACGATGTGAACCTCAAACGCGCCCTGCCGCGTCTTACACGGCTCGAGGAATACCGCTCGATCTTCGTCACGTCAGCGCAGGCGCAGGATATGCTGCGCAGCGGCACTCTGCTCGTCATCTGCGACGTCAGCAACAGCCGCGAATTCGAAAGCGCCGATTTGGTGCAGAACGCCGAACGCGTCGTCTACATCGATCATCACCGCAAGACAAGCCCCTTCGCTCGCGAACCGCTGATGGAATACATCGATCCGTCGGCGTCCTCCACCTCCGAGCTTGTCGCAGAATTCATCGAGCTGACGCAGCACCCCGGCTTTCTCTCGCATGAGGAAGCCGAGATCATGCTCTCCGGCATAATGCTCGACACCGTCCAGTTCACCCGCAACACCGGAACGCGCACATACAGCGCTGCACTGTTCCTGCGCGGCGAGGGCGCGGACAGCGCAAAGGCGTACGAGCTGTTCAATCTTGACCGCACGACGGTCGAGCGTGAAGCGATGTTTGAAAACAAGGTCAAAATATACCGCGGCATCATCGCGATAGCGGTCAACGATTCGGACGTCACCGATCCGACCGACAGCATCGCCGCATCAAACGCCGTCGGACGCCTGATACGCATAGACGGCGTCCGCGCCGCCTTCGCGCTCTGCCGTATGGGCAAAAACGCCGAGGACGTTAAAATTTCTGCGCGTTCGTGGGGCGATATCAACGTTCAGCGCATACTCGAGCTGGCGTTTGGCAAATGCGGCGGCGGACATTACGACGCAGCGGGCGGATATCTCGCCGCCAGCCGTCTCTCCGACGTCTTAGTTACACTCAAAATCGCAATCGATCGCTATATCGATGAAAACGAGCTTGAAACCAAATAATTCCAACTCAATTAATACATTTTCGTCATTAATTTGATATATGAACACAAAGAGGATACTTATATGAAAAAGCTTTCGCTTGCTGCCGCGCTTATTATATTGCTTGCCGCCGCACTGCCCTCCTGCGGACTAAAGGCGACCGTGAACGGCGACAAAAACGTTCTGCCGCGCACCTATACGCTCGATCCGGCGGTGGAATACACTCTCGACCTCACCGGAATCGAACTTGGGGAGGTGTTCGGCGCGGACGGCGGACGGATTCCCTACACGGTGAGCATCGATCCGACGCTTGCCGATACAATGGTGATAACTACCGACGAAAATATATTTTCATCGCTCGAAATAACACTCGAGGGCAATGCGATATCGGTTCACGGAGGCGAGGGCAGCTCGTATCTGCCGAGCGAATTCGATATCACCTTCGGCTGCGAGGTCGTTTCGCTCGATGCCGACGGAGCGCTCGATATAAACCTTTCGCACGCGTCGGCATCGCCGCTCGAGATTACGCTTGCGGGCGCGGTATCGGCAAATGTCGCCGCCGACCGCATGGCGAGCGCCGCCTTTAAGCTGTCCGGCGCGGCTGATATTGCGGCGTCCGGCGTCTGCTCCTATCTCACCGCCGAGCTTTCCGGCGCGGCTTCGCTCGATGCGCTTAAGCTTGACTCCGAAAACGCCGATGTGTCGGCGGCAGGCGCGTCGTCCGCAAAGGTGAACGTTTCCGGCAAGCTTAACGGTTCGGTCGACGGCGCCGCCGAAATACGCTATACCGGCAGCCCCGATGTAACCTCCTCCGCAAGCGGTACCGGCTCAATTCTCCCTCTGGAATGATACGAGAGCAGGTACGCGCGGGAGCAGGTACGCGGCTTTTTGCAAAAAGCCTGGCAAAAACCCGAAACATTATATTTATTTTTTTAGTTAAAGTCTTTTGCTCAGCTTTTCTTCAGAAAAGCGCGTACCTGCCTAGCGCGTACCTGTTTCTTTATCGTCGGATTGTTGTTCGGCGATATTTTTTATTATATCGAAATACCGGACAACGTGGCGTTTCTTTTGATTAATTTTGTGATATCCTATGAAATTTAAGAGAGGTATTACTCGTTTGACGCACATACTTGACATTCGATGTTTATTTTGTTATAATTTTATTCGGCTAACAGTTGCACACGCAACTGTCTGACTATTTTGAAACCGGAGGTCGAATATATTGCTCTCATTCATGAAATATATAAGCGTCACATCGCGTTGCGCCATGCAGTACCGCAACGATATGCTTGCGGATACGTCGCTCAGCGGCTTTCAATACATTTACATCATCGAGATATGCCGCACGCCGGGCATCTCGCAGGAGGGACTTGCGCGGGCTATTCACATCAACAAATCGAACGTCACGCGGCAGCTCGACAAGCTTGAAAATAACGGCTATGTCGAGCGCAGCTTCTGCCCCTGCGACCGGCGCATAAGCGAGGTTTATCCTACCGACAAGGCCTACGATGTGCTTCCGCGCGTCCGCGAATGTCTGCACCGCTGGAACGCTTATCTGACCGAGGATTTCACGGAGGAGGAAAAGGAAAC
>JBAXZA010000126.1:0-5568 GCA_041670545.1 Eubacteriales bacterium
CGCTCGCCATCGTTCTGCTGACGCGGCTATGCGGACTTTCGCCCGAAATGCGCGTGTTTTCGGTGATAATGGCGGCGATGCCGACTGCGGCGAACTCGAGTATGTTCGGTGAACGCTACGATCTTCTGCCGGTATATTCGGCGCACGTCGTCGGAATGTCCACGCTGCTTTCGGCGGTTACAATACCGCTGATGGTCATGCTCGCCATAATATAACGGCGCGTTATAAAACGAAAAAGCACGGCGGCTCTCGTTTGAAAGCCGCCGTGCGCTGTATTTTAAATATTTTACAGATAACCCTCGAGAACCTCATGGAGGTGCTTTTCGTCGTCGAGCATACGCCGGGCGATGCTTTTGACTTCTCGGTCGGCGTCCTCAAATTCATTGAGATAGCTCGACAGCGATTTTATTCCCATGTCGCAGCCGTCGGTCATGAGGGCGGCGACCGTTTTGTCGCCAGGTTTAACGTCGAGCGTGAAATTGGTTTTCAGCCATGACATACTTTTGGATATCGCGGGCATTACCGACGGCGAGGAATTTTCGTCGTAGGCGGACATTATTTCGCCGCAGCGCCGCTCGCAGCGGGCGTGCTCGTCGCGGCTTTCGCGCAGACATTCGCGCAGCTTTTCATCATTTACCCGCCCGACGACCTCATTGATCGCGCTGACGGCGGTTTTCGCGCCGCTCTCACATTCGCGGAGCAGCGATAAGGTATCGCTTTTAACCGTAATTCTCATCCTTTCCGCGTTATTCGCCGCGCATAAATATAAAAACGGCGAAAAACAGGTGTACAGCGATATTATGCGCACCTTCGGCTGTTTTATACATTTGATTTTAAAAAAATTACACCTCACAAATCCCCAGCCATACCGTAGGGCAAGGGCTCTGCTCTTGCCGATTAAAAAAAAGACACCTCACAAATAACCCCCAGCCGTACCGTAGGGCAAGGGCTCTGCTCTTGCCGATTAAAAATGACACCTCACAAACCCCCAGCCATACCGTAGGGCAAGGGCTCTGCTCTTGCCGACTAAAAAATGACCCCTCACAAATAACCCCCAGCCATACCGTAGGGCAAGGGCTCTGCTCTTGCCGATTAAAAAAAGACACCTCACAAATGAAAAACAGCAGAATCATTAACATTTATGTGTTATAATTTTCCGTATCCATTTTAAGCGAAAAAATCGGTATAAAAATATCGTTAACTTCGCCGTATTCGATTTATGTAAATTATTAAAAAAATTAAGCTGGTGTTAAAATTTATGGTCAAGGATATGACCTCCGGTAAGCCCATGAAGCTTATCCTCTCCTTTTGCGTCCCGCTGATAATAGGCAATATATGTCAGCAAATGTACAATATGGTTGACAGTATGGTCGTCGGGCGGGGGATAGGCAAGGACGCGCTTGCCGCCGTCGGCTCGACCGGCTCGCTCAGCTTTCTAATAATCGGGTTTATTCTCGGAGTATGCAGCGGCTTCTGCATACCCGTCGCGCAGAATTTCGGCGCGGGAGATTACCGCGCAATGCGGCATACCATTGTCAACGCCGTTTATTTAAGCGGTATCATCACCGTTGCGGTCACGGCGCTGACTATGCTTGTTACGCCCGGACTTCTGCATATTATGCAAACTCCGGAGAATATTTATGCAGATGCCTATAACTACATAATCATAATATTCGCCGGAATATTCGCGACGATGTTCTACAATCTGATGTCCGGTATACTCCGCGCGGTGGGCGACAGCCGCTCGCCGCTTTATTTTCTGATTATCGCGGTGTTTATCAACACCATTCTCGACCTTCTGTTCGTGCTTGTATTCAAAATGGGAGTTTCGGGAGCAGCGATAGCGACGGTGGCGTCGCAGTTCATCTCCGGTCTGCTCTGCCTTGTATACATAATCAAAAAAATACCCATTCTGCTCCCGCAAAAAGAGGAGCTTAGCGACGGACTTCTGCGCTTCGAGTGGGCGACCTCGCGCAATCTGCTTTTTATGGGGCTTCCGATGGGACTTCAGTTTTCGATAACGGCGATAGGCTCGCTCGTACTTCAGAGCGCGGTCAATACCCTCGGCTCGGACGCCGTCGCGGCGGTCACCTCGGCGAATAAAATACAAAATCTCGTCACCCAGCCGATGGAAACGCTCGGCATAACGATGGCGACCTTCTGCGGTCAGAATCTCGGCGCTGGCAAAATCGACCGGATCAAGCAGGGCGTTCATCAGACGCTCGCTCTGATGATCGGCTACTGTATCGCCGCCTGCGGCGTGATGTGGCTGTTCGGAGGAAATATAGCCTATCTTTTCATCGATCCCACAGAAACGGCGATACTCGCGAATATAAAGCTGTTCCTGCGTGTCAACAGCTCGTTCTATATCCCGCTCGGACTGATTTTTCTTTACCGCAACACCATTCAGGGCATCGGCTACGGCGTTCCGGCGATGGCGGCGGGACTTTTCGAGCTTGTCGGGCGCAGCGCAATAGCCATGCTGCTCGTGCCGGTCTACGGCTTCATCGCGGTCTGCTTCGCTTCGCCGACCGCGTGGATAGCGGCGGATATACTGCTTTTGGCGGTATATTTCATCAAAATCAACACCCTGACGAAAAAATATGCGGCGATGAGATCGGTTGAGGAAACGCTGTAAGGCTCTGCATAAGCGCACCGTCCGGCGGTTATTTGTGCGGATAAAGCTATATATAATCGTTGACTTTGCGATGTGTTTATACTATAATATTAGCAGAAAACGTTCGCGCCGCAGCAAAATAGCGGCGGCGTGTACATATGATTGAGGAGGAAGCATATGCTTTTTGAAAATTATTTTCGCGATCTGAAAACGCTCCACGTCGGCTGCGAGGAGCCGCGCGCGTATTTTATACCTTATCAGAGCGATGAAGCGGCGAAAAAAGACGTCCGCTCCGGATCTGAATTCTTCAAAACACTTTGCGGCGAATGGGACTTCAAATATTTCGCGTCGGTAAACGACGTTACAGACATCACAGCCGATGGCTTTTCGACCGACGGCTTTGACAAGCTTCCAGTGCCGATGAACTGGCAGGCGTCGCTCGCGCTCGGACGCGGCTATGACATTCCGAACTATACAAACGTCAACTACCCCTATCCGACCGATCCGCCGCACGTTCCCGACGACGATCCCTGCGGTCTTTATGTCCGCAGCTTCACGCTCAACGATAAATTTCTTGACGGCAGAAAGCTGACGCTCAATTTCGAGGGCGTCGATTCGTGCTTTTATGTCTGGGTGAACGATGAATTCGCCGGCTACAGTCAGGTCAGCCATATGACGAGCGAATTCGACATCACCGACAAGGTGAATCCCGGCAAAAACACCATCAAGGTGCTTGTTATAAAATGGTGCGACGGCAGCTATCTCGAGGATCAGGATATGTGGCGTATGTCCGGCATATTCCGCGAGGTTTATATCCTCTCACGCTGTGAAAACGGCATACGCGACTTCTTTGTAAAGCCTTCGCTCAACGATAATTTCACGCTCGGCACGCTTGTCTGCGATATCACAGCGGCTGGCAAATGCGATATCGCCTACCGTCTTGCCGCCCCCTGCGGACGTGTGCTTGCCGAGGGAAGCGTCGCCGCCGACCGAGACGGAAAAGCGAAGATCGAAGCGGCGGTCAATTCGCCCGCCCTCTGGTCTGACGAAAAGCCCGCGCTCTACGAATTGTATCTGAGCTGCGGCGGCGAGCATATCAAAGCGGACGTCGGCTTCCGTAAATACGAGATAAAGGACGGCTGCGTCCTTATCAACGGCGAAAAGGTCAAGGCGAAGGGCGTCAACCGTCACGACAGCCATCATCTGCTGGGTCACGCCACTCCATATGAGCATATGCTGCGCGATCTGTACATAATGAAGGCTCATAACGTCAATATGATACGCACCTCGCACTACCCGAACGATCCGCGGCTCACCGGACTCTGCGATAAGCTCGGCATATATGTCGTCAGCGAAACAGATATTGAAACGCACGGAATGTGTGTGGACGGCGACTGGAACGGGATTTCCAACAATCCCGAATGGCGCGACGCCTATGTCGACCGTGCGCGCCGTATGTTCGAGCGTGATAAAAATCACGCCTGCATAATAATGTGGTCGCTCGGAAACGAAAGCGCCTGCGGCGACAATCACCGCGCGATGACGGCATTCCTGCGTTCGCGCGACAATTCGCGTATAATTCATTACGAGGGCGCGAGCCTGCAATATACAAATCATGTCCACGCGACCGATATCACCGATATCGAAAGCACAATGTACTCAAAGCCCGCCGACTGCGCCGCATACTGCGAGAACGAAAAATACACCCTCCCATTCTTCCTCTGCGAATACAGTCACTCGATGGGCAACGGCCCCGGCGATCTCGGAGAATATTGGGACGTTATATACAGCCACGATAATTTCTTCGGCGGCTGTGTCTGGGAATTCATCGATCATTCGGTCGCGCGCTTTGATGAAAACGGCAAAATGTTCTTCACCTACGGCGGCGATTTCGGAGATACTCCCAACGACGGCAATTTCTGCGTCGACGGTCTTGTTTACCCCGACCGCCGCGTATCTAACAGTTTGCGCGAGCTGAAGCAGGCGATAAAGCCGTTCACGGCATATCTCGCCGACGGTGATAAGGGTATCGTGAGAATTAAGAGCCGCCGTTATTTCACCTCGCTCGACGACTGCGACCTTGTATGGAATTATGAGGAAAACGGACGTCAGCTTGCAGAGGGCGTCATTCCCTCGATCTCCGTTTACGCGCAGGACGAAGCCGAATTCGAGCTTGGTCTTGATAAAATTGCGCACGGCGCAGGCGTTCGCACCCTCACCGTATCGCTTCGCCGCGCCGTATCGACCGCGTGGGCGAAAATCGGCGACGAGGTTGGCTTTGAGCAGTTTATCCTCGGCGGAAAATACATTCCCGAGCAGTCGACCGACAGCAGCAATACGGTAAATGCGGTGGAAAACGGCGATACAATCACGATAAGCGCCGGCGATACCGAATATGTGTTCGACAAGCATCACGGCAAGCTGACAAATATCCGTGACAACGGCATGGAGATGCTCGTTTCGCCGCTCGAGCTGACCGCATGGAGAGCGCCCACCGACAACGACCGCAATATCCGTCACGAATGGCAGAATATGCTGCTCGACCGCGCCGTTCTCAAGTGTTACAGCGCCGGACTCTGCGTCAGCGATGAAAATCACGCTTCATTTAAGGCATCGGTCGCGCTCGGCTGCGCACCCCGCGTACCGTTCGCACGCGCGGAGCTTGTCTACACTGTCCTCGCCGACGGCTCGCTCGATATTTCGTGCGCTGTCGACGTTTCCGAGAAAGCTCCGTTCCTGCCGCGCTTTGGCTTTGAAGCCGTCATGCCGGACTTCTGCGAGGATTTCGCATATTTCGGCTGGGGTCCGATGGAAAGCTACGCGGACAAGCGCCTTGCCGCAAAGCTTGGTCTTTATAAAACTCCGGTAAGCGAAAACTACGAGCCGTACATATTCCCGCAGGAAACCGGTTCTCATTGGGGTACAAAATATGCCGAGGTCGCTCACGTCAC
>JBAXZA010000127.1:0-5552 GCA_041670545.1 Eubacteriales bacterium
ATAAGCGCGTCCGTCAAAGCCGTAAGCCTTTGCGACATCGGGATGAAGCTCGCCGAAACGCGCGAGAACGGCGCCGTCCTCGGAAAGCGCTACTGCGCAGCGTCCGGGGTGGAAGGTGGGATCGTCTGTGCAGGCGGTATAGCGGACGTTTTTGAGTCCGGCGTCGGCAAACACGTTTTCGACCGCGCCCTTGAGGGTATAGAAATCGCCGTCGCCGTAAAGGCCGAGCGAGAGCTGATAATGCTCGTCGGGCAGCTTGGCGGGATCGTCGGTGGGGATATAAACCGCGGCGATCTCATATAGGCGAACCGCATCTGCGTGATAATTGTTGTTGCGTGCGAGCGTTTCGAGCATCGATGGGAGCAGGGTGGTGCGCATGACGCTTGTATCCTCGCCCAAGGGATTGGATATCACGACCGAGCGGCGCAGAGGATCGTTTTCCGCCATTCCGGCGCGGTCATAGAATTTAGGCGAGATGAACGAGAAGGTGTAAATTTCATTGTATCCCAGACCGCAGAGCATATCGGCGGTGCGATGACGGTACTGCTGACGTTCGGTGAAGCGTCCGGGGCGTACGCGGGCGGTAAAGCGCGTAGCTTCGATGGTATCGTAGCCCTTGATGCGGATTACCTCCTCGGCGAGGTCGTTCATCGTGGAAACGTCGCCTCTCCAGGAGGGAACGCGTATCTCGCCGCCGTTAATGTCAAAGCCGAGCCATGTCAGCGCTTCGACCATGAAATCGCGGGTGAGATTTACGCCGAGGAACGCGTTTATACGCTCATATTCGAGCGGCAGAACGGTCTGCGTCCATTTTTCGGGATAGCAGTCGATGATTCCGTCGCCGGCGTTTGTGCCTATTACCTCGCCTGCGCCGAGCAGCTCCACAAGCTCGCACGCACGCTGGAGAGCGGCATAGGTGCATTCGGGATCGAGTCCCTTTTCGAAGCGTCCGGACGATTCGGTGCGCATACCGAGCGCGCGCGATGTAACGCGAACCTCCGCTCCGGCGAAATTGGCGCTCTCAAACACGACGGTTGAGGTGCCGTCCTTTATTTCGCTGTTCGCGCCGCCCATGACTCCGGCGAGTGCGACCGCGCGGTTTTCATCGGATATGACGAGCATGGTATCGGTCAGTGTATGATCGATATCGTCCAGCGAGCGGAACTGCTCGCCCGCACGGGCGCGGCGGACGTCTATCTTCGAGCCGGTAAGGCAGGAATAGTCGAACGCGTGCATCGGCTGACCGTATTCGAGCATGACATAGTTTGTTATGTCGACGATATTGTTTATCGGGCGCACTCCGGCGGCGCGCAGACGTATTCTCATCCACAGCGGCGAGGGGGCGATCTTCACGTTTTTGACCACGCGCGCTGTATAGCGGCGGCAGAGGTCGGGCGCGGATATATTCACCGAAATATAATCGGAGATTTTGCCCTCGACGCCCTTTACTTCAGGCGTATGCAGCGCAAGCGGCGATTCGAACGACGCCGAGGTTTCGCGCGCGAGTCCTATCATCGAAAGACAGTCGGGACGGTTGGGCGTTATCTCGAACTCAACGACGGTGTCGCGCAGCCGCAGCAGCTCGCGGATATCCATACCGGGGGTAAGGCTGCCGGCAAGCTCGTCGTCGGATAGAATGAGTATTCCGTCCTCAATAGCGCTGGGCATATCGTGCAGTGTAAGATTCAGCTCGGCGATGGAGCAGAGCATACCGTTCGACTCGACGCCGCGCAGCTTGCCCTTTTTGATTTTAACGCCGCCGGGCAGCTCGGCTGGAGCTTTGGCGACTGGGACATACGCGCCCTCGAATACGTTTTTAGCGCCGGTGACGATTTGGCGCGGGCAGTCCTCGCCCACGTCGATCTGACATATGACCAGCTTGTCGGCGTCGGGATGCTTTTCCACCTTTAAAATTTTGCCGACAGCGACATTGACGATATCGTCCGCGAGCGTTTCCCAGCCCTCGACTTTAGAGCCGGTGGCTGTCATTCGGTCGCAGTAGTCCTTTGTATCGATGTTCCCGAGTTTTACGAACTCGGAAAGCCATTCCATTGATAAATTCATATATATTTCACCCGTTTGTTATTATTTTTTTAATTTGGCGCATACATAGCCCGCGATGACCGAAAATCCGGCGTCGCCCGTGCCGTTTACGACGATATCGGCGTGCCAGCGCGACGGCTCGACAAATTCATTGTGGCGGTAACGGACTGTGTCGAGATAGCGCGACGCCACCTCGTCGAGCGTCTGACCACGGTCGCGCATAAAGCGTTTGACGCGGCGGATAATGCGCTCATCGCTCTGAAGATCGACGAAAACCTTCAGATCGAGCTTTTCACGCACCCGGTCGAGATAAAGCACGAGCAGACCCTCGATGATGAGTATATCTCCGCCGCCGGACGCCGCGCGGTCGATATCGGCGTAAAAATCGTCGAGCCGGAACGAATCCGGATGATTGTGCTCGGGATATTCCACGCGCGTTATCGGAGCGATTGCGGTCGGCGTGGGATTTTTGAAATAGGCGTCCATATGCAGAACCTCTGTTTTAAAGCCGTTTGCCTTGAATTCCTGCTCAAGCCGTCCGGTCAATGTGGTTTTGCCGCTGCACGAACCTCCGGCGATGCCGATAATATACATAATAAATCCCCCGAATATCTCACGTTATATAAAATTACGTTCCGTTATGCTATTATTTGAACTGTGAGAGGAAACGGACGTCGTTTTCGTAGAGCAGACGCATATCGTCGATGCCGTAGCGGCGCATTGCGATACGCTCAATGCCCATGCCGAACGCGAAGCCGGAATAAACCTCGGGGTCAATGCCGCTCATGCGCAGGACGTTGGGATGAACCATGCCCGCGCCGAGGATTTCGATCCAGCCCTCGCCCTTGCAGACGCGGCAGCCCTTGCCGCCGCATACGAAGCAGGAGATATCGACCTCGGCGGAGGGTTCGGTGAACGGGAAATGGTGGGGACGGAAGCGAACCTTGGTATCCTCGCCGAACATACGCTGTGCGAACACCTCGAGCATACCCTTGAGGTCGCCCATGGTGATGCCGCGGTCGACGACAAGCCCCTCCATCTGATGGAACATTGGCGAATGCGTCGCGTCGACGGCGTCGGAGCGGTAGACGCGTCCGGGCGCTACGACGCGGATAGGCGGCTTTGTATTTTCCATCGTGTGAACCTGAACGCCGGAGGTCTGCGAGCGGAGCAGGATATTATTGGTGATATAAAATGTGTCCTGCGTGTCGCGAGCCGGATGATTTTCGGGAATGTTGAGCGCCTGGAAATTGTAATAATCGTATTCGACCTCCGGGCCTTCGGTTATGTCGAAGCCCATCGAGCGGAATATGTCGCACATCTCGTATTCGACCTTGGCGAGCGGATGGCGTGTGCCGCGCTCCGACGCCTTGCCGGGCATGGTTACGTCGAGCCGTTCGCTCTCAAGCTTTGCGCGCGAAAGCTCGCTTTTGATCTTTGCGGAATGCTCTGACAGCTTGTTTTCGATAAAAGCGCGAACGTCGTTCGCCATCTGACCTACGACGGGGCGTTCCTCTGCGGAAAGCTGACCCATGCCGCGAAGCACGCCGGTAAGCTCTCCCTTTTTGCCTAAGAATTTGACGCGGAGAGCTTCGATGTCAGCCTCCGCACGGACGCGGGCGAGCTGTTCCTCTGCCGCCGCTTTGATGCTTTCAAGTTTCTCTTTCATTCGGATATCTCCCTGTAAATAAATTGTGAAAGTGAAAATGGTATGATAGCGTGATTTTAAGGAATCTCTGAATAATGTGTAATTCGTCGACGCAAATACTGAAATAATCAAATATTCCTTGATGTAAAATGTAAGACGCATAAAAAACAAAAATCCCGTGACTTTTGTCACGGGACGAATTAAAATCCGCGGTACCACCCTGATTTTCACATAAAGCAAACACTTTTGCCGGCCTGTAACGGTGCCGGATACCGTAATCCGCTACTTTGGCGTCGCGGCGTGTAAAACGCGGTTCGCTCGCCGTTTTGACGGATTCCGCCGCAAAGTGAAGCGCCTGCGGGAGTGTGACCGTCCGTTTTCAGCCGTGCCGGACGTCTCTGCGGACACATAATATCCCTTGGCAGTCTTTGCGATTGCGTTTTTATATACATATTTATTATAATACATAACTCCGCGTTTTTCAACGGTAATCTCATATTTTACAGTTTATTCACATTTGCCGCAAAATGCGCTTGACATTCAACCGTAAGTTTAAAACGTACAATGCCGCGTCCATTGAAATCAACCGCGCGATGAGGTATAATACAGATAATGAAGCTTCATTAAAACAACGTTTGAAAGGACGAAAAATTATGGACGCAAAATTAATCGGCAGTATAATTTCTGACAAACGCAAGGCGCTCGGCATAACGCAGGAGGAGCTTGGCGGCGCCGTCGGAGTATCCACGCAGGCGGTTTCAAAATGGGAAAACGGCGGCGCTCCCGATGTCGAGCTGCTGCCCGCTATCGCCGATAAGCTGGGCGTATCGGTAGACGCGCTGTTCGGGCGGGATATCGCCCCCGACGACGCCGTCGACGCTCTGTGTGCAGCGCTCACGGCGACGGACGATGGAGAACGCTATACAAAGCTTTATAACATCCTCTGGAAAATACAACGCTGCATGTTCGACGGCGGTCATAGCGACGAGCTTGCCGAGTGGGACGAGGAAAAATCGGAATATTTCGACAGATATTCCGAGAATCTGAGCGATAAAGGAATATCGCTCATGTGTCTTGATCCCAAAAAGCCTTATTATGCGCTCTTTCTCGAAAGCAGCGACCGTACGCAATTCCTGTGCGGCATCGGAGCGGAGAGCTACGCGGCGCTCTTCGCGGCGTTGTCCGACGCGGATGCAGTGCGCGCTATATTCTACCTCGAGCGTCGTACGCAAAAGCCGTTTACGCCCAAGTTATTCGTGCGCGAGCTGGGACTTGCGCCGGAGCGCGCGCAGGCGGTTGCCGATGCTCTTGTGAAGCTGAAAATCCTTGAAATGAGCGTCATCGAGCTTGACGACGAGGAAAAAACGGTCTATACGCACCGCTACGATCAATATCTCGTACCGTTTTTCACCTTCGCCCGCAACCTCATACATCGTCCCGGAGCTTTTTCATATTACTGCGGCAACCGCACAAATCCGTATCTCATGCCGCGCGCGACTGAAAACAACGCCGGCGAACATTAAAATTTGTACGCGGAGGGGATGATAATCTCCCCGCGTTTTTTTATACACATTATGCGGCTTGATTTTGCGGGCGAAGTATGTTATTATAATAGAATATCAAAATGTAACGGAGATAGCCTTATATGCTTATAGCCTGCGAAAACATATCCAAGGATTACGGCACAAAAAAGCTGATCGAAAACGTTTCGTTCTATGTGGACGAGGGAGACAAGATCGGCGTTATCGGTATAAACGGAACGGGAAAATCGACGCTGCTTCGCATAATCGCGGGTGTCGAAGGCGAGGACTCCGGCGAGGTGACGCGCTCATCTGGCGTTCGGGTGTCCTATCTCGCGCAG
>JBAXZA010000128.1:0-5423 GCA_041670545.1 Eubacteriales bacterium
CGAAAATCGGTTATTTCCCAGACGCTTTCGGCAATGCCGGTCAGATGCCCCAGCTCCTTTCGCAGGGCGGCATGGACGCTGTCGTGTTCGGACGCGGCGTGCGTCCCATCGGCGCCGACAACGACGTTCCGGACATCGGAATGGGCGAATATGAGTCGCTTTATTCCGAAATGCTCTGGCAGTCGCCCGACGGCACCGATCTGCTCGGCATTTTGTTCGCGAACTGGTATTCAAACGGCAACGAAATCCCATCCGACGAGGACGCCGCACGCGAATGGTGGGCTTCAAGACTCGCGGGCGTCCGTCGTTTCGCGTCGACCGGTCAATATCTGCTGATGAACGGCTGCGACCATCAGCCGGCGCAGACTGACATCGCCCGTGCGCTGAACGTCGCCCGCAAACTCTATCCGGATATCGAATTCAAGCATTCGGATTTTGTTTCCTATGTAAACGCCCTGCGCGATGGTCTTGCTCAAAAGCAGACGGACGGTTTGTCAACGGTAACGGGTGAATTAACCTCTCAGCAGACGGACGTCAAGCCGTCCGTCTTGTCAACGGTTGTCGGCGAATTAACATCTCAGCAGACGGACGTCAAGCCGTCCGTCTTGTCAACGGTTGTCGGCGAATTGACCTCTCAGCAGACGGACGGCTGGTATACTCTTGTCAATACCTGTTCGGCGCGCGTTTATCTCAAGCAGCTTAACCGCGCAAACGAGCTTCTGCTTGCCAATACCGCCGAACCGCTTACCGTCGCGGCGGCGCACGAGGGGGCGGAGCTTCCGTCCGATTTCCTCGATTACGCGTGGAAAACGCTCATGCAGAATCATCCGCACGACAGCATATGCGGCTGCTCCTGCGACGAGGTCAACCGCGAAATGCACACACGTTTTGAAAAAAGTATGCAGGTCGGAAGTCAGATAGTTTCCGACTCCGCGAAAACCGTCGCGGAGTGCGCCGACACCTCGATGTTCTCCGGCGGCGAGCTTCCGTTCATTCTTTACAACACCTCCGGCTGGGATTTCAGCGGCGAGCTTAGCTGCACCGTCGATCTCGTGCGCGACTATAGGCTTACCGGCGGCTGGCAGGCGGCGTACGACGCGCTCGCGGCGATACCGACAGATGATGTCTGCGTAAAAAGCGCCGACGGATGTCTGCATAAAACCGCAATCCGCGACCTCGGCGTCGTTTTTGATTATGACCTGCCCGACGACAAATTCCGTCAGCCGTGCCTTTGCCGCCGTGTTGAGCTTTCGTTTACCGCCGACGCCATACCGTCGCTCGGTTACGCTGTTTTCGCCGTCACGCATGGCAAAACGAACGGTGCGCCGTCGCTCGTCTGCGGTGAAAATATGATGGAAAACGACACCACCTCCGTTAAGATCAACGCCGACGGCACATTCGATATGACCGACAAGCAAAGCGGTCACGTTTACCGTTCGCTCGGCGCGTATGAGGACACCGGCGACATCGGCAACGAATACATCTATTCGCAGGCGCGCGGCTGCGCTCCTATCACATCATACGAACATCCGGCGAAGGTTTCGCTTTTGCGCGACGACGGAATTGCCGCTGTATATGAGATAAAAATCACGCTCGACCTTCCGGAATCGGCAGATGAAAAGCTTGAGGATGAAATAAAGCGTCTGGTAGAATTCCGCTCGCGCACCGCCGGACGCTCGGCAAAGCTCATTCCAACTGAAATCACGACGACCGTAACGCTCGAACGCGGCTGCCCGATGGTAAAGCTCACATCATCGTTTGACAACCGCTGCCGCGACCATCGTCTGCGTATGCTTTTCCCCGCCGACCTCGTCTGCGATACGCACAAGGCGGATTCGATGTTTGAGATCGTGCGGCGCGCAAATCATACCGACGCGGCATGGCAAAATCCGTCCAACTGTCAGCATCAGCAGTATTTCGCGTCGCTTTCTGACGGTGAAAACGGCATTATGGCGGCGAATATCGGGCTTAACGAATATGAAATCCTTCCGCGCGACGACGGCACGAACGTTATCGCGGTCACGCTTATCCGCAGTGTCGGCGAAATCGGCGACTGGGGAGTGTTCCCCACCCCCGAGGCGCAGTGCATCGGCAAAACGTCGCTCGAGCTTGCGGTAATGCCCTTCGCGGGCGATGTCGCCGACAGCGGCGCGTTCCGTTTCGCTCATCTTTTCCAGAATAAGCCGGTCTGCGCCCAAACCGCTGTTCACGGCGGAAAAGCTCCGCGTCAGCAGCTTACATGGAGCGGTAAATCGATTGGCATGACGGCGTTCAAAGCGGGTTACAGAGCGCCGGACGTCTCCTTCGCACGGTTTGTCAACTATTCGGACAAGCCTTGCGCGCTCGATATAAGCGTCCCCGAGGGCGAAATATACCGCTCGGACGTCACGGAACGCATAGGCGATATGCTCGGCGAACGACGCGTGTCGCTCACTCTGCGTCCGTTTGAGATATTTACCGCGGCGATAAAATGAATTTTTATACGGAAATCGTCATATTATGCGCATAATATTGACGCTCCGGCATTTGCTGTACTGATAACCGAATAATTTTGGCAGCACGGTACGATTTTGTACCGTGCCGCTTTTTTATAATCTTTTATTTTATTTTGCAATTGCTTATTGACAAACGATATATTCCGTGCTATAATGGCGTCATGGAAGGGGATGTAAACTTGACATCACAAATTAAACCATACGTCTGCGCATACGGCCGCGCCGAACGTGTTTATGCGATCTTCTGCGCCGCGCTCGCCTATCTGTTCGTGAGAGCGGTGTTTTTCTCATCGATGGGATTGGGGAGCTTTATATTCACCGTCGCGGCGGTCGCGTCGGCGTTATTCGCATTCCGCGCCAAAAATATCGTTCCGACCAGCCGTTCATATGCTTTCGGCGCGATAATCATCATTTTTTCGCTCTGCTATATCACAAATACCAACGAATTTATCCATACTATTTGTCTGATATGCACAATGTTCATGTACCTGTTATGGATTCTTCGGACGGCGTTTGGCGGGGATATCATTACGGACGGAATCGCCGGCGATATGCTCTGCGCTCTGTTCGCGCCTTTTGCCAAGCTATTTTCGGTTTTCGCGGCAATATTCGCCCCGCGCCGCGACAATAAGGGAAGTCACCGCGCACTTCGCATTATCCTCGGGCTGATTCTCTCGGCGATACCGTGTACAATCGTCGTCTGGCTGCTCATGGCGGCGGACGAAGCGTTTTTTAACCTTGTAAATACCTTCAGCTTTTCACTCGGAGATACGTTTTGCGAGCAGCTCGGCTATATTATATTCGCGCTTCCCGTCTGCTGCTATATTTTCGCCGCGTGGCAAAGTGCTTTATTACGCGCCGAAAAATCCGATGAGACGAACGGAGATGACGCGCGCAGGATAAAAATATCGCGTCCGGCGACGACTCTCGCGGCGGCGCTTCCGCTGCTCGGCGTTTACATGGCGTATTTTTTCGCGCAGCTTTCATATTTCATCTCGGCATTCGGAGGTTATCTGCCCGACGGTTATTCCGCCGCCGATTATGCGCGGCGCGGATTTTTCGAGCTTTGCGGCGTCGCAGTGATAAACGCTCTTGTGATAGCTCTGATAAGCGCGTTTTCATCCGAGGACGGCAAACGCGATATCACGGTAAAGCGCTGCATTATAATCGCGCTGTCAGCCTGCACTTTAATTCTCATCGCGACGGCGATATCGAAAATGGCGCTGTATATTTCGTTTTACGGACTTACGCAAAAACGTATTTACACGACATGGTTTATGCTGCTGCTCGCGATAAGCTTCATTTTGGTGATAATTCGTCAGTGCAGAACCGCTTTTCCGCTTGCGAAAACGCTTTTCCTCGCGTTCGCGCTGATGTTCGCGCTGCTCATCTTCCCCGATTACGATGGAATTACGGCGCAGTATAACAGTTCGCTCGGAAATATCACCGCCGGATCGGCAGCCGAGCTTTCGGAGCTTTCATCATCACCCGGAGTAATTGAAACATTGCTCGATTATTCACACAGCGACGACCCGGAGGTCTGCGCGGAGGCTGATTATCAGCTCAAATGGAGATATGACCGCATAATAGACAGAAATAGTATTTACAGCGGCAATATATTATGCTATAATATCGGTATACAGCGCAGCGCCGCCCTGCTCGCTCAAAGCGGCTTTGACGGTACGCGCGAATACTATTAAAGATGGGTGATACTATGAAAAGATCGGAAATAAACGCTGCCATTGCACATTCGATGGCACTTATTGAAAAATACGGCATCAAGCTTCCCTTTTTCGCTTATATGAAGCATTCGGACTGGCTGCGCGATACCGATAAATACAGCGATATACGCGCACTTATGCTCGGTTGGGACGTCACCGACTTCGGCGCGGGAGATTTTATAAATTCCGGCGCGGTGCTTTTTACCGCCCGCAACGGTTCGCCCGACGGAAAGCGCGGAACGCCGTACGCCGAAAAATACATGGTATTTTCAGGTGAGAGCGGACAGTATATTCCGCTTCACTGCCATGTTGCGAAAACTGAGGACATCATAAACCGTGCCGGCGGCGTGCTTTCCGTGACGCTCTACGGCTCGCGACCCGACGAAAAATACGTCTGGGCGCTCGACGAAAAAGCCGAGGTGAGCTATATGAGCGACGGCATTCTCCATACTGTGGCGGCGGGGACGGTTATCGATATACAAAACGGCGATTCGATAACGCTCACGCCCGGAGTGTTCCATAAGCTCGGAGCGAAGCGCGGCTGCGGCGATCTAATCGCCGGAGAGGTTTCGAGCGTCAACGACGACCGCGTCGACAACGTTTTTTATGAGAAAACCGACCGCTTCTGTCATATCGACGAGGATGAGGACGCTGTTTATCCGCTTTGCAGCGACATTATGTAATATTTACGCACAAATAACAAAACGACCGATGAAGCATCAGATGTTCATCGGTCGTTTTTGTGCTTATATGAGTATTTTACTGCTTATTGTACTTTTTTGAGCTTTGCGTAGGTCGCCATCAGCTTCTTTGTGCCGACGCTGTCGAACGCTATCTCGTAGAGCGTATCGCCGCCCATATCCTTGACCGAAAGCACGCTGCCGCGCCCGAAGGTTGCGTGCTCCACCGCTTCTCCGACCGAGAAACGCTCGTAGTTAGCCTTCTGACCGGCTTTATTGAGCAGCTCGGATTTCTTGAAAAATTCCTTCGATATGACCGGCTTGCGGCGCGACGACGCGCTCTCCTGCGGCTTATCTCCATTTTTCTTCGGCACGGCATCGCAGTCGACGTTTTCCTCGGGAATTTCGCTTATGAAGCGCGACACCGCGTTATACTGGGTGCGCCCGTACAGCAGACGCTCGCGGACGTGCGTGCAGAACAGCTTCTGCTTTGCGCGCGTGATGGCGACATAGGCGAGCCGGCGCTC